>JABFXM010000205.1 GCA_013361745.1 Gemmatimonadaceae bacterium
TGATCGACGATGGCGACGCGGTCGCAGAGACGCTCCGCCTCGTCCATGTAGTGCGTCGTCAGCACGATCGTGCGCCCGTCGGCCTTCAGCGCCTCGACGAGCTCCCAGAGCTGCCGCCGCGACTGCGGGTCGAGCCCCGTCGTCGGCTCGTCGAGGAAGAGCAGCTCCGGGTCGCCGACGAGCGCGCAGGCCAGGGCGAGGCGCTGCTTCTGTCCGCCGGACAGCGTGCCGACGCGCGCCTTCCGCTTCTCGTCGAGCTGCACGAGCCCGATCACGCGGTCGACGCTCTGCCCCTGGTCATAGAAGCTGCGGAAGAGGCGCACCGTCTCCCCGACGGTGAGCTTCTCGCTGAGCTGCGTCTCCTGGAGCTGGATGCCGATGCGCTGGCGCAGCGCGCGCGCGTCGCGCGACCAGCGCTGGCCGAGCACGGCGACGTCGCCCGCGTCCGGGATGGTGAGTCCCTCGCAGATCTCGATCGTCGTCGTCTTGCCGGCACCGTTAGGCCCGAGGAGGCCGAAGCACTCCCCGCGCGCGACCTCGAGGTCGAGGCCATTCACCGCGACGACGTCGGCGTAGCGCTTGACGAGGGCGCGGACGGCGAGGGCGGGAGCGTTCTGGTCGGGCACGCGGGGAGATTATGCCGTGGCCGCTTCTCCCGCCACCTGCGCTCGGCCTTGCGCGCCCTGGACTACGACGGTCCCGAACGACGTTGAAGACGCTGCAGGAATGCCATTCTCCTCTGGTGACGTCGTTGAATCCTCGGGTGATGCCGTTGACTCCCAGGTAATGCCTCGATCTCCCTCGATGCTTTTTACAAAAGCATCGATCCCCAGCACCACCCGGCGCATTGCCCCGCCGCCGAGGAGCTCCTCGCCACACGGAGCGATCCGATGCCACCCCCGCCGAGCGAAGATCAGTACCCCACCGCCCCCCCGCTCGACCGCGGCTCGTGCATCCCCGCCCAGCCGTCACGCACCCGCATCACCGCGTTCGCATTCGCGAGGTGCCCGACCGGGGACAGCTCGTATCCCATCGCGCGCAGCGAGTCGGCGACGCCGGGATAGAGGCCGCCCTCCTCGTAGGTGAGCCGGTCGGGCCACGCCTGCTCGTGCAGCCGCGGTGCCGACATCGCGTCGTGCAGTCCCATCCGGTTGTCGACGACGTTCAGCACCAGCTGCACGGTCGCCGTCGTGATCGTCGGGCCGCCCGCGGCGCCGGCGACGAGCAGCACCTTCCCCGCCGGATCGAGGAGGATGCTCGGCGTCATCGAGCTCAGCATGCGCTTCCCCGGCTGGATCGCGTTCGCCTCGCCCTGCACCAGCCCGAACATGTTCGGCGTCCCGGGCTGCGCCGCGAAGTCGTCCATCTCGTTGTTGAGGAAGAATCCCGCGCCGCCCACGTACGCACCGCCGCCGAAGTAGCCGTTGAGCGTCGTCGTCGTCGAGACCGCGTTCCCCTTGCCGTCGACGACGGAGTAGTGCGTCGTCTGCGTCGACTCCTTCCGCGTCGCGGTGAACACCGGCGAGCGTGAGGCGCGACCGGGAGTGATCGTCCGCCAGAGCGAGTCCGCATACGCCTTGCTCGTCAGCCGGTCGATCGGCATCTGCACGAAGGCAGGATCGCCGAGCCGGGTGTTGCGGTCGATGAAGGCACGGCGGAACGCTTCCGTCACCGCCTGGTCGTAGGCGGCGCTGCCGAAGGGCGGGAGCTTCGGCCACTTCTCGAGGATGTTGAGCGCCTCGATCGCCGCGACGCCTCCGCTCGACGAGGGCGGCATCGCGAGCAGCGTGTAGCCGCGATACGTCCCGCGCAGCGGCTCGCGCCACGCCGCGCGGTAGCCCGCGAGATAGCGCTGCGTGATGATCCCGCCCTCCCGACGCTGCTCGGCGGCGATGCTGTCGGCGACCTCGCCCGTGTAGAATCCCGCGGGCCCGCGCTGCGCGATGAGCGTCAGCGTGCGTGCGAGCGCCGGCTGCACGAGCCGCGTCCCGGCCGCGAGCGGCTTTCCGCCGGGGAGGAAGACCGCCGCGCCCTCGTACGGGCCGATGAGCTTCGCCGAGCCCGCGATCGTCGCCGCGAGCGCGTCGTCGACGACGAAGCCGTCGCGCGCCAGACGGATCGCCGGCTCCATCACCTGCGCGAGCGTCATCGTCCCGTACTTCTGCAGCGCCTCGGACATCCCCGCGACCGCGCCGGGAACGCCCGCGGCGAGCGCGCCGATCCGGCTCCTGTCGGTGAGCTTGCCACTCGAGTCGACGTACATGTTCCGCGTCGCCGCGAGCGGCGCCATCTCGCGGTAGTCGATCGCCGCGGTGCGGCCGTCGGCCATGTGGATGACCATGAACCCGCCGCCGCCGATGTTGCCCGCCTGCGGGAAGGTCACCGCGAGCGCGAACCCGGTCGCGACCGCGGCGTCGACGGCGTTGCCGCCGCGGAGCATGATCTCGACCCCCGCCTCGCTCGCCAGCGCGCTGTTGCTCGCGACCATGCCGTTAGGCGCGACGGTGGGCGCTTCGTCCTCGCCGACGGTCCAGCCGGGCGGAAAGGCGACGGCAACGCGCGCGGGGGTGGTCGCCGGGGCCGGGTTCGCCGCGCCGCGCGAGCCGTGGTTGCACGCGGCGACGACGAGCGACGCGGCCGCGAGGGTCGATACGGTTTTCAGCATTGTCGGTGGGTCGGGCGTGTTCGCGGGCGCGGGCGTATCCTGTCGCCGGCCTGATTGCAAATTCACCGGGGGTTGCGCCGGGCGCAACGTTTCACGGCGGCGTGTCGCGCCGTATCTTCTTCCCGATGAACAGGTCGATCCTCGCGCGTATCCTGCCGCTCGTGCTCGGCGGCGTCCTCTCCGCCGCCTGCCGGAGCGCGGCGCCCGCTGCACCGCCGGTCACACCGGCGTCCACGACTCCCGGCTCCGCTACGAGCGCCACCCCGCTCGACGCGAAGGCCGACAGCGCGCGTCACGGCTATACCGCCGCCGACGTCCGCTTCATGCAGCAGATGATCGCGCACCACGCCCAGGCGATCGTGATGGCCGCGCTCGTCCCCACGCACAGCACGCGCGACGACATGAAGCTCATCGCGCAGCGGATCGACGTCTCGCAGAGGAGCGAGATCTCGGCGATGCAGCATTGGCTGCGCGATCGCGGCGAGACCGTGCCCGAGCCCGACGCGCACGCGATGCACGCGGCCATGGGTCATGACATGGGCCATGACATGGGCGCGATGAGCCACCACGCGGGCGGCGCGATGCCGCTCATGCCCGGGATGCTCACCGACGCCGAGCTCGCGCAGCTGGGCGCGGCGCGCGGCGCGGAGTTCGACACGCTCTTCCTGCGGGACATGATCCGCCATCACGAGGGCGCGCTGAGCATGGTCGCGGATCTCTTCGCCACTCGCGGCGCCGCCCAGGAATCGCAGATCTACGGCTTCGCCTCCGACGTCGACACCGATCAGCGCGCCGAGATCGCGCGGATGCGCGCGCTGCTGGAGACGATGGCCGGAGCGCGGTGACATCCGGATTCGCGGCTCGTGCATCGGAACGCTCCGTGTGGCGCTCGAGCTCCTCGCCGCAGGCTTACTGCGCTCGAGCGCGAATCGGCGGCTGTTCGACTACCGCCCTACCCAGCCCCGATCTCATCGAGTCGTCGGGTCTTAGC
>JABFXM010000392.1 GCA_013361745.1 Gemmatimonadaceae bacterium
GGTCTGGATGAGCGCTATTGTGCAAACAGCCATTCCGTGCTCTGAGGCTGCCATGCAAACTCCATCCGTCGAGCAGTCCGCGACCGCCGACCGCCGCACCGCGCGCGGGGACCGCCGCGAGCCACGCGCCCCGTACGCGGCCCTCGACAGTCTCGCGCGCCTCATCGAGTACCAGCTCCCGACCATGCGCGCGTCGATCCTCCTTCTCGACGCCGAGCACGGGACGCTTCACCACGGCGCCGCGCCCACGCTCCCCGCCGAGTACTTCAGCGCGATCGACGGCGCGCACATCGGGCCGGCCGCCGGATCGTGCGGCACCGCGGCATGGCGCGGGGAGCAGGTGATCGTCGCCGACATCGCCACCGATCCGCTCTGGGCCGACTACCGCGCGCTCGCGCTCCCGCACGGCCTTCGCGCCTGCTGGTCGACGCCGATCATCGATGACGGCCAGCAGGTGCTCGGCACCTTCGCGATGTACTACGACGAGCCGCGCGTCCCGACGGAGCACGAGCAGGGCCTCATGCGGACCGCGGCGATGCTCGGCTGCAACATCCTCGTCCGCGCGCGCGCCGAGGAGTCGCTCCGCCAGAGCGAGGCGACGATGCGCGCCGCGCGCGCCGAGGCCGAGCACGCGAACAAGGTGAAGTCCGACTTCCTCGCGATGATGAGCCACGAGCTGCGCACCCCGCTCAACGCCATCGGCGGTTACTCGACGCTCATGCTCGAGGGTATCCCCAACCCGCCGAGCGATGGACAGCGCAACTACCTGCTGCGCATCCAGAAGGCGCAGAAGCATCTGCTCAGCCTCATCGAGTCCGTGCTCACGCACGCGAAGCTCGAGGCGGGGAAGATGACCTACCGGATGGAGAACGCCCGCCTCGGCGAGCTGCTCGACGTCGTCGAGTCGTTGTCGCGCCCGCAGCTCGCGGAGAAGGGAATCGCGTACGACTGCAGCGGCTGCGATACGAAGGTGGTGGTGCGCGGCGACCGGCAGAAGGTCGTCCAGATCCTTCTGAACCTGATGTCGAATGCGGCGAAGTTCACCCCGCCGGGCGGCCGCGTCGCGGTGCGCACCACGATCCCCGCGCCGGGCCGCGTGGCCATCGGCCTCCGCGACACGGGGATCGGGATGACGGCCGAGCAGGTCGCGACGGTCTTCGAGCCGTTCGTGCAGTTCGACAACCAGCTCACGCGCCCGGATCGCGGCACGGGGCTCGGCATGCCGATCAGCCGCGAGCTGGCGCGCGGGATGGGCGGCGACCTGACCGTCGAGAGCGAGCCGGGAGTGGGCACGGAGTTCCTGCTCACGCTCTCGACTGACGTCGTCGCCGAGCGCGCGGACTGAGCGGCCTCGGGGTTACCCCTCTTCCCACCCCTTCGCCCGCCCGAGCGCCTTCTCCCACCCGCTCGCAATCCGCTTCCGCTCCGCCGCCTTGATCTCCGGCACGAACCGCTTGTCCGCCTGCCACTGCCGCGCGATGTCGGCCTGGCTCTTCCAGTAGCCCACCGCGAGCCCGGCGAGGTACGCCGCGCCTAACGCTGTCGTCTCCGACACCCGTGGCCGCACCACCGGGACGCCGAGCAGGTCCGCCTGGAGCTGCATCAGGAGGTCGTTCGCGCTCGCGCCGCCGTCCACGCGCAGCTCCTTGAGCCTGATCTTCGCGTCGGCCTCCATCGCCTTCAGCACGTCCATCACCTGGAGCGCGATGCTGTCGAGCGCGGCGCGGGCGATGTGCGCCTTCGTCGTGCCGCGCGTCAGGCCGACGAGCGTGCCACGCGCGTACTGGTCCCAGTGCGGCGCACCGAGTCCGGCGAACGCGGGCACGAAGTAGACGCCGCCGGTGTCGCGCACGGTCGCGGCGAGCGCCTCGACGTCGGGCGCGGCGCGGATGATCTCGAGTCCGTCGCGCAGACACTGCACCACCGCGCCGGCGATGAAGATGCTCCCCTCGAGCGCGTACTCGGTGCGCGACCCGATCCGCCACGCGACCGTCGTCAGCAGGTTGTTCTTCGACGCGATCGGCTTCGTGCCGGTGTTCATGAGCATGAAGCAGCCAGTCCCGTAGGTGTTCTTCACCTTGCCGGGCTTCGTGCACACCTGGCCGAAGAGCGCCGCCTGCTGGTCGCCGGCGATTCCGGCGATCGGGATCGATCCGCCGAGCAGCGCGGTCGTCCCGTACACCTCGCTCGACGAGCGAACCTCGGGCAGCATCGCCCGCGGGACGCCGAAGATCTTCAGCAGCTCGTCGTCCCAGTCGCCCTTCGCGATGTCGTAGAGCATCGTCCGCGACGCGTTGCTCGCGTCGGTCACGTGCACCTTCCCGCCGGTGAGGTTCCAGACGAGCCACGAGTCGACGGTGCCGAAGGCGAGCTCGCCGCGCGCGGCGCGAGCCCGCGCACCGCGGACGTTCGCGAGCAGCCACTGCACCTTCGTCGCCGAGAAGTAGGCGTCGATGACGAGCCCCGTCTTCCGCCGGATGACGCGATCGAGCTTCCTCGCCTTGAGCCGGTCGCAGATGCTCGCCGTCCGGCGGTCCTGCCATACGATCGCGTTCGCGATCGGCTGCCCGGTCCCGCGGTCCCAGACGACGGTCGTCTCGCGCTGGTTGGTGATCCCGATCGCCGCTATGTCCCCGGCGCCGATGCCCGCCTTCTGCAGCACCTCGGCGGCGACACCGGCCTGCGTGGACCAGATGTCGCGCGGGTCGTGCTCCACCCAGCCGGGCTTCGGGAAGATCTGCGGGAACTCCTTCTGCGCGATCGCGGCGATCGCGCCCGCCTGGTCGAAGACGATCGCCCGCGAGCTGGTGGTGCCCTGGTCGAGCGCGAGAATGTATTTCATCGTGGTGGAGTTCGAACGTCAGGCGGGCCAGATCGCGCGATAGCACACGGCGCCGAGCACGCCGCCGAGGACGGGACCGAGGACGGGAATCCAGGCGTAGCCCCAGTCGGAGCCGCCCTTGCCCGCGATCGGGAGAACCGCGTGGGCGATCCGCGGACCGAGGTCGCGTGCGGGGTTGATCGCGTAGCCCGTCTGGCCGCCGAGCGAGAGCCCGATCCCCCAGACGATCACTCCGACGAGGATCGGGCCGACGCCCTTCGCGAGGTCGGAGCCGGGAAGGAGGTTCGCCGGGGACAGCACGGCGAGCAGCCCGAGCACGAGCATGAACGTCGCTATCGCCTCGGAAACGATGTTGGTCGCGGGCTTCCTGATCGCCGGTCCCGTGCAGAACGCTGCGAGCTTCGCGCCCGTGTCCTCCGTGGCGCCCCAGTGCGGCAGGTAGGTGAGCCACACGATCACGCCGCCGAGGAAGCCGCCGACGATCTGCGCCGCGATGTAGCCCGGCACGCTCGCCCAGGGGAATTTGCCGATCGCCGCGAGCCCGATGGTCACCGCGGGGTTCAGGTGCGCGCCGCTCACGCTGACGACGCTGTACACGGCGATCGTCACTCCCAACGCCCAGCCGGTGGTGATGACGATCCACCCCGAGCTGTTTCCCTTCGTCCGCCCGAGGACGACGTTCGCGACGACGCCGTCGCCGAACACGATCAGGATCATGGTGCCGACGACTTCCGCGAGCAGTGGGGACATTGCGATGTCCGGGTTCGGATGAAGTGGCGCGGAGATGATGGCGTGCGAAG
>JABFXM010000041.1 GCA_013361745.1 Gemmatimonadaceae bacterium
GACGTCGAGCGCGAAACCGTGGAATCCGTTCGCGCGCACGAGGGCGAGCATCGGATCGAACACCGTCCGTCGCGCCTCGTCGGCGCCGGCCTGCAGCAGGTACTCGCGCACGAGCGTCAGGTCGCTCTCGAAGGCGCGCACGTCGGGATACGCCGCGGGCTCGGCCCGCGGCACACCGGCGTCGCGCGAGGCGACGAGCCGGCGCGTCGCGTCGAGCCGCGCCGCCATGAAGCTGAGCTTCAGCCGCAATGGCTCGTCGGCGTTGCGCCTGTGGTTCGTCTCCCACACCTCGGGGAGCGCGAGCCGGTCGCGCTCGATCGACTCGAGCAGCGCACGCGTCGGCGCGGCGATCTCGGCGCCGATCGAGAGCCGTTCGACGAGGTCCTCCACCCCGCGACGATAGCGGCCGAGGATGGCGTGGCTCGACCGGCGCGCCGCGGCGAGCGTCGTCTCGGGGGTGACGAAGGGCTTCCCGTCACGATCGCCGCCCACCCACGAGCCGAAGCGGATCGGCACCGTCAGGCGCAGCTCGTCCGCCTGACGCGAGAACTCGCTCTCGAAGGCGCGGACGAGCGCGTCGTGCGTCTCCATGCTCGCGTCGAGCAGCCGCGTCTCGAGGTACCACTGGACCGTGCTCACCTCGTCGAGCACCGTCGGGCGATCCTGGCGCACCTCCGGCGTCAGCCAGAGCAGCTCGACCTCCGCCTCGAGCGAGTCCTCGATCGCGCGCCGCTCGGCGCTCGGCGTCCCCTCGCGGCGCAGCAGCAGGTCGGCGACGCGCGCCTGCAGACCGAGCAGCGTGCGGCGCGTCGACTCGGTGGGGTGCGCGGTGAGCACCGGGCGCACGTCGAGCGTCGCGATCCGGTCCTCGATCTCCTCCGCGGTGCGGCCCATCTCGCGCAGGCGGCGCATCGTCCATCGCGCCGACGCGGGCTGCGGCGCGTCGTCGTCCTGCGCCCGATAGTCGTTGCGCCGCCTCACGCGATGCACCTGCTCGGCGGTGTTGATGAGCAGGAAGAAGAGAGTGAACGCGCGCGCGACGAGCGCGGCGAGCTCGATCGGCAGAGCGGAGACGCGCTCGACGAGCTGCTCGAGCGTCGGCGCGTTAGGCTCCCCGTTCCTCCGCGCGCGACAGGCGACGCGCAGGTCCTCGACGATGCGCAGCGCCTCGTCACCCTCGAGCCGCTGGATGACCCGCCCGAGCGTGCCGGCGAGCCAGCGGATGTCGTCGTGGAGCGGCTGGTCCTGCGGACGGGTCGGGGGAGTAGGCATGGCGGCAAACTACAGGGGTCGCGGGTCAGGGGTCAGGGGTCAGGAACGGCGACGAGGGACGAGTGAAGATCACTCGTCCCTCGTTCTCAGTCCTGCCGACCCCTGACCCCCGACCCCTGACCCCTGCGTCAGCGAGCTGCTACCGCCGCCTTCACCCCGTAGAACGCGTTCGACATCCGCTGCACCGAGCGCCAGTAATAGCCGATCACCAGCGCGCCGATCGCCGCCGCGATCAGCGCCGCGACGACGCGGTCCGAGCGCCCCGCCCACGCGAGTCCCACCGCGAGCATCAGCGTGCTCGCGAGATGGCCGATCGCGGTGTACGCGTTCGCGGGCACGAGCTCCATCGGCGCGTCGAAGCTGTGCCGCGCGACCGAGGCGGCGCGGATGAAGAGCGGCACCCCCGCGAGGCCGAGCAGCGCCGCCTTCGGGAGCGTCCCCAGTGCGACGAAGACCACGAGCAGCGCGAGCGCGATCCCCGCGAGCACGGGATAGAGCTTCGCCGCGCGCGGTACGCCGAGCCGAGCGACGAGCGTGCGCTTCCCCACCTCCGCGTCCGACGCCGCGTCCTGGAAGCCGTTGATGTAGAGCAGCAGCGAGACGAGCAGCGACACCGGGATCGACGCCGCCCATGCCTGCAGCGGGACGTAGCCGAGCTGCACGTACGCCGTCCCGCTGACGATGCCGACACCGAACGCGATCGCGACGGCGAACTCGCCGAGCCCGCGGTTCGCCAGCTTCAGCCCCGCGGTGTAGGCGAAGCCGACCGCGAGCCCGAACACTCCCCATGCGAGCACCCACGGCCGCCCCATCAGCGCGAGCGCGATCCCGATCACCGTCGCCACCGCGCCGAAGAGGGCGGTAAAGACGAGCAGGTCGCCGCGCGTCCCGAGTCCGCGCTGGATGATCCGCGAGCCACCCGTGAAGCCGAGTACCGGCGTGCGGTTGCGGTCGTCGGCGCCGGAGACGTGGTCGTCGAGATCGTTCTTGATGTTCGTGCATGCCTGCAGCGCGACCGCCGCGGCGAGCGTCAGCACCGCGAATCCCCAGTGCACCGTCCCCGTCGTCGCGTACGCGACCGCGAGTCCCACCGCGACCGACGCCGCCGACGCGGTGAGCGAGGCCCAGCGCACGAGCTCCTTCCAGACGCCCAACCGCGCGCTCAGCAGCTTCCGGTCCGGCGCGAGCGCGGCGGCGTCGGCGTACTCGAGGATGGACGGCGCGCGTCCGGCGACGATCTCGCCGAAGACGCGATGCTTGATGAACCGCGGCGTCACCTTCACGAACGCGAGCAGATCCGTCTGCCCCACCGAGTCGAGGTACGACACGATCGACGACGTCCGCTTCGTCGCCTCCTTCGCCCGCTCGCGCTCCTCGGCCGACTTCACGACCTCCGCGCGCCCGGTGACCTCCATCTCCCAGCTCGTATGCTCCTCCCCGGTCGGCGACTCGTGCATGAGCAGCGCGACCTCGGGGCGCGAGGTCATCTCGCGGATCTTCGGGTCGGTCTTCATCGACGCGAGGTAGATCAGCGGCCGCGCCTCGCCGTTGCTCGTCTCCGCGGGCAGGAAGGGACCGGGGTGCATCATGCGGACGCGGACTTCCTCACCCGCATGCGTCCCGACCGCGACCTTCTTCGCGTCGAAGAGTGCCTTCGAGATCCGCTCGTACGACTCCGCGCGCGTGGGCGGGACGGGCCGGGGATGCTGGGGCGTGTTGTTCTCGGACATGCTCTGCAAAGGGTTGAGGATCCTCCTGAAGATAACGCCCGCCCGGACGGCGCGGGTCGCCACCGCCAGGCGCTGTCACGAACCGGTGCTCCGGCGCGTTCCATCCCGATCCCAGCTGGCCCGCTGCGCGCGTCCAGGCGCTCGATCTCACACCACAGATCTCCGTGTCATTACCTCCCGACCCACAGCGGTCCGCAACACCCGCTGCCGCTACGGCGCCCTGCTCGCCCTGGCCGAAGACTACCTACCTCTCGGTGGTCGTCCCTGTCTGGAACGGCGCCGATCGCCTGGGAGGCACGCTGTACTCGCTCTGGCAGCTGCTCGAAAGCCAGCCGTACTCCGCGGAGCTGGTCATCGTGGACGACTGCAGCGGTCCGGACGCCGCCCGCGTCATCGAGAGCTTCCGGCGCGACGTCGGCGCGACCGTTCTGCGCAACGCGCGGAATCAGGGCAAGGGATTCTCGGTCGCGCGCGGCATGCTCGCCGCACGCGGCGAGCTCCGTGTCTTCATAGATTCCGACCTCGCGTATCCCCCGACCGAGATCGAGGCGATCGTCGACACGCTCGAGAAGGGGAGCGACGTCGCGATCGCCTGCCGCGTCCTCCCGAAATCGCGGTACATCATGAGCCCGACC
>JABFXM010000438.1 GCA_013361745.1 Gemmatimonadaceae bacterium
CATGCCAGTCCCGAATCGTTGGTCAGCCTCCGCGCCCGCGCGACTTCTCCTCGTGTCGGCGGCGATCGTCGCCCCCGCGTTCCTCGATGCCCAGCAGGTCGGCAGCGATACCGCGCACGCCGCGCGACTCGACACGGTCCGCGTCACCGCGCCCGCCGCGCCGCGCACGATCACCTTCCTCCCGGACCGCTACGGCACCGTGCTTCTCACCGGGAAGCGCACCGAGGCGGTCCTCGTCGACAGCGTGGGCGCGAACACCGCGCAGAACGTCGCCCGCCAGATCCTCGGGCGAATCCCCGGGCTGACCGTCGCCGAGACCGAGGGAAGCGGCTTCCCCTCGAACGGGATCGCGCTGCGGGGTCTCAACCCCACGCAGTCGATCGAGATGAACGTCCGGCAGAACGGCGTCATCATCGCGGCGGACCCCTACGGCTATCCCGAGGTCTACTACTCGCCGCCGATGGAGGCGGTCGAGCGGATCGAGATCGTGCGCGGCGCCGGCGCGCTCCAGTTCGGCCCACAGCTCGGCGGTGTCGTCAACTACGTGATGCGTCGGGGCATCGCGTCGAAGCTCGCGGCGGCCGACGTCCAGCACACCGTCGGCAGCTACGGGCTCGAGAACACCTACGTCTCCGTCGGCGGCGAGAGCGGCCGCTGGCGCTGGTTCTCGTACGCGCAGCGCCACGCGCAGGACGGGTGGCGGCCGAACTCCGACAACCTCCAGACGAGCGGCTACGCCGCGGTCGAGGCCACGCTCTCGCCGACGCTCACCGCGTCGCTCGACTACTCGCTGCTCCGCAATCGCATCCACATGCCCGGCGGGCTCTCCGACGCCCAGTTCGAAGCGGGGGCGCGGCAGTCCTTCCGCGCGCGCAACTGGCTTACTTCGCCATGGAACGTGGGCTCGCTCTCGCTCGACTGGCGTGCCGCGCGCGGAGTGCGCGTGCAGAGCGTGACGTCGGTGCTCGGCAGCTCGCGCTCGCTCGTCTGGCGAAACGAGGACGGGGGTCCGGGCGCGCTCGACACGATCGACCCCGCGACGGGGACGTACGTCCCGCGCGAGGTGGAGCGCGAGGGATTCCGCAACGTCACCGAGGAGCTTCGCCTGCTCGCCGATTATCGCTTCTTCGGCGCACCGAGCTCGCTGGCGACGGGCGTGCGCTGGTTCAACGGCGGCATGCACCGGCAGGGCGGGGGCGAGGGCACGACGGCGTCCGACTTCGATCTCAACCTCGTCGGTCCCTACGAGTACGACATCCGCTTCGCCAACACGAACGTCGCCGCGTGGGCGGAAAACTCCGTGCACCTCGGCTCGCGGTTGACGGTGCAGCCCGGCGTTCGCCTGGAGTCGCTGCGGTCGCGCGCCGACGGCTACACGGACACCACCTTTGCGCCGCAGGTGAAGTCCCGCGCCCTGCCCCTGCTCGGGTTCGGCGCGAGCTGGATCGCCTCGGCGACGACGGGGCTCTATGGCAACGTCACGCAGTCCTACCAGCCGGTCGACTACTCGGCCCTGACGCCGGTGGGCAGCGTCTCGCGCATCGACCCTCGTCTCCACGACACGCGCGGTGTGAGCGCGGACCTCGGCTGGCGCGGGTCGCTCGCCGACGACCGCGTCCGCTTCGACGTCGGCGTCTTCCGGCTCGCGGTGAACGGGCGCGTCGGGCTCGTCGCGCGGACCGACGCCGCCGGGGCGACGTACACCGAGCGCACCAACGTCGCCAACAGCGTGCATCGCGGGCTCGAGAGCTACCTCGAGGTCGCGCCGCTCGTCGTGCGGAGCGCAGACGGCGTGATCGGTCGTTCGCTCACCATCTTCAACTCGCTCGCGCTGATCGACGCGCGCTACTCGAGCGGCGAGTTCACGGGGAATCGCGTCGAGTACGCACCGAAGACCGTCGAACGCGCGGGGGTGACGCTCGCCGCCGGACCGTTAGGCAGCACCTTCCTCGTGACGAGCGTCGGCCGCGCCTACGGCGACGCCGGCAACGTCGAGCGGAGCGACGACGCCGTGGTCGGCCGCATCCCGGCCTACGCGGTGCTCGACTGGTCGGCGACGGCACGCCTCGGCGCGCGCTGGCGCCTGCAGGGCGGCGTCAACAATCTGGCGGACCGCCGCTACTTCACGCGGCGGACCGACGAGTACCCGGGCCCGGGGATCATTCCGGCGATCGGCCGCAGCGTGTATCTATCGCTGCGACTGATCCCGTAGCGACACTCGATCGCTCCCGGGCGATTTCCGGCCTCGCGATGATCTCGTCATGCCATTGAAGGAGGAGCGCGTCGCGCGCGGCATCCGTGCCGCGCGCGACGGGCTCGTCGTCAACACGCTCCTCGTGCTCGCCAAGCTGACGGCGGGGATCATCGGCAACGCGTACGTCCTCGTCGCCGACGCCGTCGAGTCGTCGACCGACATCTTCGGGGGCATCATCGTCTGGCGCGGGCTCTCGATCGCCGCGCTTCCCCCCGACGAGGATCACCCGTTCGGCCACGGGAAGGCGGAGTCTCTCGCCGCCGCCACCGTGGCGCTCATGCTGCTCGCGGCGGCGGTCGGCATCACGGTCGCCGCGGTTCGCGAGATCCGCACCCCGCACACCGTTCCCGCCCCCATCACGCTCGTCGTCGCCGTCGGCGTGATCGCGATCAAGGCAATCCTCGCCCGGCGCGTGGGCAAGGTCGGCAGCGAAGTGGGAAGCGCCGCGGTGAAGGCCGACGCGTGGCATCACGCCTCCGACGCGATCACCTCCGCCGCGGCGGTGGTCGGCATCGGCATCGCGCTCATCGGGGAGCGGTGGCGCGGCGGGAGCGGCTGGGAGTCGGCCGATGACTGGGCGGCGCTCGTCGCCGCGGCGATCATCGGCGTCAACGGCGTGCTCATGCTCCGCCCCGCTCTCGACGCGCTCATGGATCGCGCCCCGACCGGCGAGATGGCGGCGCGCGTGTTGCGTGCCGCTCACGCCGTGCCCGGGGTGCTCGCGCTCGAGCACCTCCGCATCCGCGCCTCGGGGCTCGACTACTTCGTGGACATCCATGTGCAGGCAGATCCCGAGCTCTCGCTGCGCGAGGCGCACGAGTTGAGCGGCGCGGTGAAGGCGGCGATCCGTGTCGCGGTTCCCGAGATCAGCGGCGTGCTCATTCACATGGAGCCGTTCGACGGCGCGCACGCGAGGCGCGACTCCTCGGCATGACGCCGGCGCAGGCAGGGACCGACGCGAGACCGGCTGCCTCGGCCGGCGTCGCCCAGGCGCTGCTCGCCGCGCTCCTCTTCGGCGTCAGCGCGCCGTTCGCCAAGCTCCTCCTCGGCGATACTCGCCCGCAGCTGCTCGCGGGTCTGCTCTACCTCGGATCGGGGATCGGCCTCCTCGCCCTTTGGCTGGCGCGACGCAGCCGGACCGCGCGCGAAGCGCCGCTCACCGCTCGTGACGCGCCATGGCTCGCGGCCGGGATCGGCTTCGGCGGCGTCGTCGGTCCGCTGCTGCTGATGATCGGCCTTGCGCGCTCGCCCGCGTCGGCGGCGTCGCTCCTGCTCAACCTCGAAGGGGTCTTCACCGCGACGCTCGCCTGGTTCGTCTTCCACGAGAACTTCGATCGACGCATCGCGCTCGGGATGCTCGCCATCGTCGCTGGCGGCGCG
>JABFXM010000355.1 GCA_013361745.1 Gemmatimonadaceae bacterium
CGGAAGACCGCGGCCAAGCGCGGCGCCGCGCCCGCGACGGACGCCGAATGACCGGAAGCGCCGCGCCTCGCGCGCGGCGCTCCGGCACCCGGACGCCGCCCGGTACGCCGCTCCCGCGGAAGTTCTACGATCGCGATACTGCGATCGTCTCGCGGGAGCTGCTCGGCGCGGTGCTCGAGTGCCGTACTCCCGAGGGCGTGGCGAGTGGACGCATCGTCGAGACCGAGGCGTACATGGGACCGCACGATCCCGCCTGCCACGCCGCCGCGGGACTCACCGCGCGCACGAAGCACCTCTTCGGGCCGCCCGGTGTCGCGTACGTGTATTTCATCTACGGGATGTACTGGTGCTTCAACGCGGTCACGCGCGAGGTCGGCCACGGCAGCGCGGTCCTCGTTCGCGCGCTCGAGCCTCTCGACGGTGAGGACCTCATGCGCGAGCGCCGGCCCAAGGTGAAGCGCCGCGTCGATCTCACCAACGGTCCGGGGAAGCTCTGCCTCGCCCTCGGCATCGTCGGCGCGCACAACGGCGGCTGGCTCGACGAGCCGCCCGTGCGCATCCTCGCCGGCGAGCCCGTCGCCGATGCAGACGTGGTCGTCACGCCGCGTATCGGCATCACCCAGGCGGCCGACTGGCCTCTTCGCTTCTTCGTCGACGGGAACCCCTTTGTCTCGTAGACGCCGCCCACCTTCGCTCGCGCCGCGTACACGCGCTGAGCCGGCATCTCCGCGACCACGCTCCGCAGCACTCCGATGACCCCACGCGTCCTCAGCGCGGCCACTCTTCTCTCGCTCTCCATGGCGGCCTGCGCGCACGTGCCTAACGCGTCGTCGTCCCCTCCGTCGCCGGCCGCGGTGGTCGCCGATCGTTCGGGCGCCGCGCCTCCGACGTCCTCATCCGTGCTCTCGCCGCGCGCCGCCCGCGTCTATCGCGCGTCGTACGTGATCGACATGCACGACGACATGCCGTCGAAGATCCTCGACGAGCACTACGACCCGGACGTCAGGCACCGCGCGGGCTTCGCCGCGGGGGAGGGGCATACCGACCTTCCGCGACTCCTCGACTCGGGCGTCACCGCCGAGTTCATGTCCGCCTTCGTCGACGCGACGTACGCCGCGAAGCGCCCCGACCAGTCGTACGCGCGCGTCGGCCTCTACCTCGATACCATCGCCGCCTTCGCGCGCCGCCATCCCGCGAACCTCATCCTCGCGACTCGTGCCGCGGACGTCCGTCGCGCGAAGGCCGAGGGGAAAGTCGCCATCTTCATCGGCGTCGAGGGCGGGCACGCGATCGAGAATTCGCTCGACAAGCTGCGCGATCTCTACCGGCGCGGCGCGCGCTACATGACCCTCACCTGGAACAACGGCAATGACTGGGCTGGCTCGTCGATCGGGCAGGGAAGCACGCGCCGCGGCGGCCTCATGCCCTTCGGCCGCGACGTCGTCCGCGAGATGAACCGCCTCGGGATGCTCGTCGATCTCTCGCACGTCTCCGACAGCACCTTCTTCGACGCGCTCGCGGTCTCGACCGCCCCCGTCATCGCCTCGCACTCCAGCGCCCGCGCGATCAACGACCACCCGCGCAACCTCAGCGACGAGCAGCTCCGCGCCATCGCACGGAACGGCGGTGTCGTCAACGTGAACTTCTACTCGCGCTTCCTCGATCCGCACTTCGACGCCGCCGCGGAGAACGGCGGGACCACGCCGCGCACTCCGCTGTCCGTGCTCATCGATCACATAGATCACATCGCTCGTGTCGCCGGCGTCGATCACGTGGGGATCGGCAGCGACTTCGACGGCGTCACCGCGCTGCCACAGGGGATGGAAGACATCACCCGCCTCCCGTACATCGCCCAGGCCCTCCTCGACCGCGGCTACAGCGATGAGGACGTGAAGAAGATCCTCGGCGGCAACATGCTCCGTGTGATGGACGCCGTGCTGAAGTGAGCGCCGCTCCTCGGATGCCACGCTCGGGAAACAGAACGGGCGGCGAGCTCTCGCTCGCCGCCCGTTTCAGTTCCTCGTTTCCGGCTTAGCGGCCGATCCGCTCGATCGAGCTGCCGATGTTGTAACGGATCCCGGCCTCGACGAAGTACGTCTCGTTGTTGTTGAACAGCGACGCGTTCTGCGCCGGCATGTAGGTCGCCTGGCCGAACACCGAGAAGCGGAGGAGCTGCAGCTGCGTGCCGAGCATGAACACCGGCGAGCTCCCCGTCTTCTGGTCGTCGATGATCTGCTGCGTCGTCGGATCGGCGCCGCCGCGTGCGCTCGCGTTCTGCATGAAGTTCAGCGCGAAGCCGACACCGCCGTACGGGCGGATCCAGCCGAACGCCTTCGGGAAGATCATCGCCGCGATCGTCGCCCGGCGATTGTCCTTGATGTCCACGATCTGCTGCGCGCCGGCGGAGTTGATCACCGAGGTCGTCCCGGTGAAGAACGCCTGGTCGAGCGAGAGATACAGACCGCCGCGGCTCCGCGTGATCAGCGTCTCGCCGCCGAGCAGCGGCGCCTGACCGTGCGAGGGGGTCGTCGTCCAGTACGTCAAGTTCCCGGACTTCGCGCCGAAGAACCACGAGTCCTTGAACAGACGCCCCTCCTGCGCCGCGCCGACGCGGGGAGCGAGCGCGATGAGGGCGAGCCCGGCGAGCAGGCGAAGGTTCGAGCGCATAACGAAGTGCCTCGCGATTGGTTCAGGGTCCGGATCGACACCCCGCGATGACACCCGTCATCACGCGGTCGCTAGCATCAGCGCCGCGTCGTCGAGTCCCCCTCGCCGAGCAGCGCGTTGAACAGCATCTTGAACGTCCCGTACGACTGCCCGCGGTACTGCACGCGGAAGCCGAACATCACCACGCGGCCGCTGCCGACCGGCACCTCCACCGCCGCCGCCTTCCCCGCGATCGCCGAGCCGCCCTGCAGGTACCCGCTCAGGAGGATGTCCGACTCCTGCGCCGGATAGCGCGCGATCACCTGCGCCGCCGATCCCGCCGGCACGTCGAACGTCACCGAGTTGGTGAAGTACACCGCCGCGCTGTCCCCCATCCCGCGCGACACGTGGCTCGACTGATCCACGAGCACCCGCAGGATGGAGCCCGGCGCGTAGAGCGACGATCCGGCGCCCTGCGCGTTCTCGTCGCCCTGTCGCGGCACCGTGATGCGCGTGACCGGAACGTCGAGCGCAGCCGTCGCCAGCTCGCTCGCGCGATCGAGCAGGACCAGCGTCCCGCCCGCACGCACGAACGCCGCGAGCTCCGCGATTCCCGCGTCACCGAGACCGCCCGCGTACTGCGGCGGCACCTGCGACGCCGACATGCCGTCGCGGATCTCTCGGAAGCTCATGTCAGGGACGAGGATGACGTCATACAGGTCACGCAGCTTCCCACGCTTCACCACCGAGTCGGTCAGCGACACGTACGGGACCCGCTCCTGGTCGAGCAGGAATCGCGTCCATCCTTCGTCGATGCTCGCCGTCCACGAGCGATAGAGCGCGATCCTCGGCAGGCGCGTCATCCGCGCTCCCGCCGGCAGCGTCGACGTCCTGCGCGGGACGCACCCGTGGACGATGCGCTCGCTCGGCGCCGCGGTCACGAACTGCGCGCCGCTGCCGTTGCCTTTCACGCGCACCTCGCGATGCGCCGCGAGCGCTCGCGCGACGATTCCGTAGCTGCGCGTGTCCGACGCGTCGAGCACGACGTACGACCCCGCGCCCGCCGACGCGCACGCGCTCGACGGAAACTCCGGCGCCATGGCCGTCACCGGCACCAGGCGCGCGCTGACCGCGCTGTCGATCGGTGTCACCGTCACTCCCATCTGCAGCGGCAGCGTCCACCCCGCGACGTCGTATGGCGGCTCGACCGGGCCGCCGGGATAGCGCTCCATCTTCGGGAACCGCTGCACGTCGAAGAGATCCATCACGTGCGCCCGGTACGGCTGCGCGAGCGGGATGAAGACGTCGCCACTCCCCGCCATCGTTCCCATCTCCACGCCGCCCCATCGCAGCGCCTCGAGCATCCGTCGCGCCGCCTCGGGGTCGCGGCCCGCGCTCACGCGATATCCAAAGGGCGCCTGCGACCCCGCCACGATCGCCTTCCGCCCCAGAGCGACGTAGTTGCGCACGTACTCGCCGCGCTGGTCCGACGCGAGCTTCACCAGCGCCTCGGCCGCGATCAGCTCGTAGTCCATGATGTCGCGCAGGCGCCACGTCCCCCCGGGCCAGGGATTCGGGAAGTTCACCCGCCGCTCGTAGCGCGGCAGCCCGCGCGCGTGTCCCTGCAGTTCCTCCGGCTTCAGCGTCAGCGGCGACGCGATGCGCGCGCTCGCGGCCTCCGTCAGCAGCCCGATCATGTTGTGTCGTGTCGGTGCCGAGCGCGCCCCGCCGTGCCACCACAGGTCGTACGTCGCGCCGTCTCCGACGCCGCTCTTTCCATGCGACTCCAGCGCCCACGACATCTGCGCGCCGATCTGGTTGATCCCGCGGACGATCAGCGGGTCGACGTACGGATCGATCGGATCGACGTGCGGCGGCACCGTGATCCGCATCCCGTTCGAGCCCTGCTGGTGCACGTCGTAGAAGATCTCCGGGAACCACGTCTGATAGAGCAGACGCGAGACGAGCTTCGTCTCTCCCTGCGTCATCATGTACCAGTCGCGGTTGTTGTCGTGCCCGACGTAGTGGTGATAGACCCACGGCGGTGGACCGCCCTCCCACTTGGTCCCGACGCCCTTCCGGTACCAGTCCGTCACCAGCTGCTCTCCATCGGGGTTCATCGACGGGATCAGCAGCACCACCACGTTGCGCAGGTAGCCCTGCAGCGTGTCGTTCGTCGCCAGGCGATGCGCGAGCTCCATCGCCATCTGCGACGAGCCGATCTCGGTCGCGTGGATGTTGCACGAGATCACGAGCACCACCGGCTGCTCTGCGATCGCTCGCGCCTCCTCCGCGGCGCCGAGTCGCCGGGGATCCGCGAGCATCGCCTGCGTCGACCTGATCGCGCTCAGCCGGCGAAGGTTTTCCGGTGTCGAGATCGTCGCGACGACGAACGGCCGCCCCTCGGTCGTCGGGCCGAGCGTGTCGACACGCACCGCCGGTGAGCTCTTCGCGAGCGTCGCGAAGTAGCCGGTGATCTGCCCCCAGTCGGCAAGCACCCGGTCCGCTCCGATGTCGAGGCCGGTCGCGGCCCTCGGCGTCGGGACGGTGGTTTGCGCCGACAGGACGGATGTCGTCAGGGCCAGCAGCCCGGCGAGAGATGTGATCGTTCGCTTCATCGGTTGAATCGGTGGGTGGAGCGCCATGCGGCGGCGCGGAATCGGCGATAAGTTGGGGAGAGCTCAGCGCTCGTGGGAAGCCGCCGGGAGGAAATCCGATGAGCGTACCGATTCCCCGTACTCAGCATTTCAGCACGGCGCTCAGGGGCAGCATCTTCGGCCAGCGTGCCGAGATCGCCAAGCGCCTGCGTGCCGGCGACACTCTCATCCTCGTCCCCGACCCGCCGGGCGTCGACGAGCCCGCGGTCTGGGTGCACGTCCGCGGCGGTGACCTCGTCGGCCATCTCGCCCCCGACGTCAACGCGTGGCTGGTCCCCTGGCTCCTCGAGGGCGGCCGCTGCCGCGCGACCGTGGCGAAGATCAACTCGCAGGACACCGAGAGCTGGAAGCGCATCATCATCGACATCCGCTGCGGCGAGGCCGCCGGCCCGCGCTGAGCGACGAGAGGCTCCGATCGGAGCCTCTCTCCTTCGTCATCGCCGTGCCGAGCTCCGTACCCCGAGGCGATCGCCGACCTTCACGAACGCCCGCACCGCGAGATCGATGTCCTCTCTCGTGTGTGCGGCGCTGATCTGGCAGCGCACCCGGGCCTGGCCCTGCGGCACCACGGGGAAGCCGAAGCCGGTCACGAACACCCCCTCGTCCAGCATCATGTCGCTCATCCGGATCGCGTCCGCGGTCTCGCCGATGATGATCGGGACGATCGGCGTCTCGCCGGGCAGCGGGTTGAACCCCGCCTCGGTGATCGCATTGCGGAAG
Organism: Gemmatimonadaceae bacterium; assembly: GCA_013361745.1. Classification (GTDB taxonomy): domain Bacteria; phylum Gemmatimonadota; class Gemmatimonadetes; order Gemmatimonadales; family Gemmatimonadaceae; genus JABFXC01. The sequence goes on from JABFXM010000355.1 coordinate 6,024, forward strand.
TAGTCCGCGTTCTCGCGGAGCTTCGTCACCCGCTCCGGGTGCTGCTCGATGTACTGCACCGACGCCAGCGCGCTCGCCGCCACCGTCGGTGGCAGCGCGTTCGAGAAGAGCTGCGGCCGCGAGCGCTGCGTCAGCAGGTCGCACAGTGCCCCCGGGCCCGCGACGAACCCGCCCGCCGCGCCGCCTAACGCCTTGCCGAGCGTCGACGTGATCACGTCGATCTCACCGAGCAGCCCGAAGTGCTCCGCCGTCCCGCGACCGGTCTTGCCCAGCACCCCGGTCGCGTGCGAATCGTCCATCACCAGGACCGCGTCGTGGTCGCGCGCGATCTGCGTCAGCTCGGGGAGCTTCGCGATCGAGCCCTCCATCGAGAAGACCCCGTCCGTCCAGATCATCCGCCGCTTCGCGCCCTTGTTCGCCTTCAGCTTCTCGACGAGGTCGTCCAGGTCGCCGTGCTTGTAGACCGCTGTCGTGCACTTGGTGATCGACTTCGCCAGCCGGATCGAGTCGATGATCGACGCATGGTTCAGCGCGTCGGACACGACGAAGTCGCCCTCCTCGACCACCGTCGCCGTCAGACCCTCGTTCGCGTTCCACGCCGAGACGTACGACATCGACGCCTCCGTCCCGACGAACCGCGCCAGCGCCTGTTCCAGCTCGCGATGGATCGTGAACGTGCCGCAGATGAAGCGCACGCTTCCCGTGCCCGCGCCGAACTTCTTCAGTCCCTCGATCCCCGCCTTCACCACGCCCGGTTCGTTGCTCAGCCCGAGATAGTTGTTCGAGGAGAGGATCAGCACCTTTCCGCGCCCCTCCATCTCGACCCACGCGTCCTGCGGCGAGGCGAGATGGTTCAGGCGCTTGTAGACCCTGTCGGCCTTGAGCTGGTCGAGCTTCGCGGTGAGATCGGCGGTGAAGGCGCGGTTGAGGCTCACGTCGACGATGCGGAGGAAGGAGGGAAGGAGGCGCCGCGCTCAGTCGCGCGCGCGCTGTTCGAGGTAGTCGGCGAGCTCGGCGTGCCCTCGCTCCCGCGCGATCGCCGCCGGCGTCGTGCCCGCGTCGTTCTTCGCGCCCGACGACGCGCCCTTCGCCAGCAGATAGTCGACCAGCCCGCGGTCGCCCGCCGCCGCGGCCTGGTGAAGCGGTGTCCAGCCGCCGTGCTGCGTCGCGCGCACGTCCGCGCCGGCGTCGATCAGCATCCGCACCACCTCGCCGCGCCTCTTCGCGTCCTGACCCGCGAGCGCCGCGTGCAGCGCGGTGTTCGCCAGCTGATTCGTGGACCGCTGGTCCACCGGCGCGTTGTTGTGCAGCAGGATCGCGACCGTTTCGGCGTGCCCGTAGTGCGCGGCCAGATGCAGCGGCGACCAACCGTCGGCGTCGAACTCCCGCGTCAGACGATTGTCCATCGAGAGGATCGCCGCGACTTCGTCGGTGTCGCCCTTCCTCGCCGCCGCGTGGACGTCGTCGTGGTCCGGCTCGATCTTCATCAGCTCACCTCGAAGATGACTTTCCCGGCCTCTCCGCCCTTGATCGCGGCGATCGCATCGTCGAAGCGCTCCAGCGGGAAACGGTGCGTGATCACCGGCCGCGGATCGAACTGCCCGGAGCGGAGGAACTGCGTCATCTGGATCCAGGTGTCGTACATCTTCCGCCCGACGACACCGTAGATCGTGATCCCCTTGAAGATGATCTCGGTCGCGAGGTTGACCTCCATCGGCTTCGCCGGGATGCCGAGCATCTGCACCCGCCCGCCGACGCGCACCAGCGCGAACGCCTGATGGACCGCGCTCGGCACCCCCGACATCTCGAGCACCACGTCGACGCCGAGTCCGTTCGTCGCCTCCTTCACCGCGCGCTGCGCGTCCTGCGGATGCACCGCGTCGTGCGCGCCCATCGTGCGCGCCAGCGCCAGCCGCTTGTCGTTGACGTCCGTCGCGATGATGCGCGACGCGCCCGCGGCTCGGCAGATTCCCACCGCGAAGATCCCGATCGGGCCGCAGCCCGTGATCAGCACCGTGCTCCCCGGGATCGGCGCCGTCAACGCCGTGTGGAACGCGTTTCCCATCGGGTCGTGGATTCCCCCCACGTCGAACGAGACCGCGTCGTCGAGGTGCCAGACGTTGGTCGCCGGCATCGCGATGTATTCCGCGAAGCAGCCGTCACGATCCACGCCGATGATCTTCGTGTACGGGCAGACGTGCGCGTTTCCCGTTCGACACAGCGGGCAGCGGCCGTCGACGATGTGGCCCTCCGCCGTCACCCGGTCGCCCTCGCGGACGTCGGTCACCAGCTTTCCGACCTCGACGACCTCTCCCGCGAACTCGTGCCCGACGACGAACGGGGGCTTGCACCTTCCCTTCGCCCAGTCGTCCCATTCGTAGATGTGAACGTCGGTGCCGCACACGCCAGCACGCTTCACGCGAATCAGCACTTCGTCGTCCCGGATCTTCGGCACGGGAACGTCCTTCAGCACGAACCCCGGACCCGGGGTCCCCTTCACGAGAGCTTTCACTGAGTATGGCGGATCGGTTGTCATGCCCGGCGCCGCTGCTGCTCGACAGGCGCCTCGACGTCGGCCTGAAAGGTGACACCCCGTCGACGGTGATGGAAGGCTGGCAACCGTCGAAGTCAGATCAGCCCGGCGATCTGTCCGCCGTCCACCTGCAGCGCGACGCCGGTGATGAAGCTCGCGCGCTCGCTGGCGAGAAACGCGACCGCCGCCGCCATCTCCTCCGGTCGTCCCGTTCTCCCGACCGGGATCGACGCCGCGCGCGTGCGCAGGATCTCCTCCACCGTGCGCCCGTCGCGAGCTGCGCGCATCGTCGCGAGCTCCTTCGCACGATCCGTCTCGAAGTGCCCCGGCAGCACGGTGTTCACGAGAACGTTGTCGCGCGCGCATTCGCCCGCGATCGTCTTCGCGAAGCCGAGCAGCCCGGCACGCGCCGTGTTCGAGAGAAGGAGACCGGGAAGCGGTTGCTTCGCCGCCATCGAGGTGAGGAAGATCACCCGCCCCCACCGGCGCGCGCGCATCCCCGGGATCACCGCGTGCGCAAGTCGAATCGACGAGAGGAGGTTGAGCTCCAGCGCGGATTGATATTGCTCCTCCGTCGTCGTGTCGAACGTGGTCGAGGGGGGACCGCCCGCGTTCGCGACGAGGATGTCCACCGGTCCGAGTCTGCTCGCCGCTTCCTCGGCGATGCGCGCGACGTCCTCGCGACGCGTCACGTCCCCCGCGATCGGCACCGCCCTGCCGTTCGCGCGCGCGTTGATGTCGTCGGCTTCTCGCTCGAGCAGCTCGCCACGCCGTGCGACCATCGCCACCGAGCAGCCCTCCGCCGCCAGCGCGCGTGCGATCGCCAGTCCCAGTCCGCTCGACGCACCCGTCACGAGTGCCACGCGATGTTCCAGTCCCAGATCCATCTCTCCTCCTGTCGTCGTCCGATGATTCACGCCACTCGCGAACAATGTGGTCACGTGTCGATCATGTTGCATGTTGGTCGGCATCGCTATTGCGTGCCGAATATGGCGTTCCTATATTCGCGCGAGACATGAAGGGTTGCGCACGAAGCGACGAGCGCGTAACACTTTCGGTCATCGATCGTCGATAACACGACACGCGCGCGGGTGATGTCTGCTCGCGACCGGAAATGCCCGAGAGAAAACCAGCGCTCGCGCAGACTCGGAGTCGTGACGGAGTGAGGGTCCGCAGCCGGGACATCGCTCCTGCGGGATGCGCGAACGATGTGCAGATCGCGAGGGCCGCACCGCCTCGCTGCAGGATACGGCGGCCTTGCCAGGGCCGCGCGTAAGGCGGAAGACGCGACGCGTCGACGCCGACCTCGCCGGTCCACCGGGGGAACGGTGAGAGCTACCACTCCAGAACTGGAGATCGCACCATGGCCATGAAGAAGGGTGGGCGCAAGAGCGCCAAGAAGTCGAGCGGCCGGAAGACCGGCGCCAAGAAGGGCGCGCGCAAGGGCGCGAAGAAGGGCGCCCGCAAGAGCAGCGCGAAGAAGGGCGGCCGTAAGCGCTCCTCGCGCTGAAGCCCACCCAGCCACAAAAAGGCCGACGCGATTCGCGTCGGCCTTTTTGTTGGCGGCTGCTTGCCCGCCCCCGAGCACCTAACGGTCCGCCTAGCGCGCGTATCGCGCGCTCGACAGCTCCACCAGCCGCTCCACGAGCGCCTCGTACGCCAGCCCGCTGCGCTCCGCCGCCCGCGCGAACTCGCTCTGCCGCTCCAGGTAGCAGTTCGGGTTCACCTCGATTACGAAGATCTCACCCTCGGGCGTCACGCGCAGGTCGATGCGCGCGTAGTCGCGAAGCCGCAGAGCAGCGAACGCGTCGAGCGCCACGCGCTGCATCCGCTCGAGCAGTGCCGTGTCCACGTTGCCCGGGAAGATCGATTCGGTGCCGGCGAACTCGGCGCCGCTCCCCGCGCCATCCTCTCCCCACTTCGCCTGCCAGCTCGCGATCCGGGGCTTGTCGGCGGGAAACTTCGAGAAATCCAGCTCGATCACCGGGAGAGCGGCCGCGTGCTCGTTGCCGAGCACCCCGACGTAGAATTCGCGTCCCTCGATGTACTGCTCCACGAGCGATGGCTGCTGGAATTCCTTCTGCAGCCCGTCCATCGCCTCCATCAATCCCTTGAGGTCGTGCACGACCGACTTCGCCGTGATGCCGAGCGACGCGTCTTCCTGCGGCGGCTTGACGATCACCGGGAACTTGATGTCTCCCGCCCACTCGAGCGCCCCGCGGAAGACCGTCGCGAACGGTGGCGTCTTGATCCCGTGAAAAGTCAACACGACCTTCGTCAACGCCTTGTCGCCCGCGAGCATCAGTCCCGACGGACTCGAGCCGGTGTAGCGCAGGCCGAGAAGGTTCAGCAGCGCCGCGACGTTCGACTCCAGCGCGCTCTTTCCGCCGAATGACTCCGCCATGTTGAAGACGAGATCCGGCGCCTCACGACGCAGCGTCGCGACCAGCGGCTCGATGTCGCCGGCGACCGCCGCGCGCGCGGTCTCGTGTCCCGCGGCGCGCAGCGCCGCCTCGAGCTGGCCGAGCACGGGATCTTCCGGCGGCTCGATCGCGTCCTGTGTATGTAGCAGTACGATCTTCAAGGGTTCCCCTCGCGCGGGACACCGTCCAGCGCGTCGGTGTATCGGAAGTTCATCATCACCGCCGTGCCGAACGCGGTGAGCTCGATCAGCGTCGACGCTTCGAGACCGCGTACACGAAGCGACATCGCGTCGACACGCTCGATCAGAAGGTCGATGAAGCGGCGCACCGCCACGGTGCCTTCACCCGTCCAGTACGCGATTCGCGAGACGATCTCGCGCCGATGGCGCCGCAGGAATACCGCGGCGGCCTCGCCCCCGGGTGCCTCGTCCGCCGCGCCGAATATCGTGCGCAGGTCTCCGTCGAAGTGCCGCGTGTCGACCGATGGTATCGGTGCACTCTCGCCCTGGTAGTGCTCCTCGACCGTGTAGTCCATCGCTTCGACAGGCAGGTCGTCCGGCGTGACGCTCGGAACGTCGGGCAGCTCGTCCCGGACTTCCCCCATCACGCGGTCGACGTACTCGATCTTCTCGAGCGCCTGCCATCCGGCGTACTCGCGTCGCCAGTCGAGTCCGGGCGTGAGCCACACCGCGAACGTCTCCGCGAAATCTTCATCGGGGTGCTTCTGCGCGTACCAGCCGAGGATGTGTCGGACGTACGCCCGCGAGAAGGGATCGGCGCGATATCGCTCGCGATATGGGCGTGAATATGGTCCGAACAGCTGGCGCCAGTCGGCGCGATCGTACAGCCGGTAGGCGTAGTTGAAGGCGTGCCCCGCCTCATGGCGGAGATAGCGCATGATGTCGCGCTCGTCCTCCACCTCGATCGCTTCCTCTGCTTCGATTCGCGCCAGCCGAGGATCGGCGAGATAGAAGGGTACCCCGATCAGCGGCGTGTCCTCGGGGCAACCCCACTGATCGCTCAGATACACGGGTGGCTTGAAGCGCAGCCCCTTCGCCGCGAGCTCTTCGTAGAGTCGCTCGACGAGCTGCTCGAGCCGCGTGCCCCGCAGCGACAGCCCGAGCTCGGAGATCCGCCGCCCGAGGAGTGCGCGCCGTTCTCCCTCCCAGCTGTTCTCGACGGTCTCTGACACGGCGCGATGCCGAGCAAGGCGCATACCCGGCTCTGCGATGACCTGCTGCCCCGCGAAAACGAAAAGCGGGGCGAGAGCCGATTCGCTCTCGCCCCGCACACTCCGATCGCGCCGCGTTACGCCGCGCGTACCGCTGCGTCGGTCTCCACTTCGGGAGCAGGACCCCACACATACGCGAGAAAACGCGGCGGCTGTTCCGCGCGACTTCCCTGCGAGATCACGATTCCGAGCGGCTCCATCGCCGCGGTCGGCTCATTCGGCTGCTTCTTCATATATAGATGTGCTCCGAGCGTAAGGGTCCCCGGAACGGTCGGGGACGCCCACATCTAATGCAGACGATGGGCCGTACGTGCCATCAACTGTAACTCAATGAAAGACAACCACTTCCACTAAATGCAAAACTCGGCTGCTCGCCGAGTGTGTCGTTTCAGCACAGGTGCCCCCGGCCCCCGAGTGTCACTTCGCTACGCGACCTCCTTCCATGCGACCAGCGTACCCGCCTCCGCTCCCTCGACCGAGATCCGCCAACCCGCATAGCTCGCGACCACTTCCTCCAGCACCGACTTCGATCGGCCGGTGACGGCCCCCTGGACGAGATGAATGCCACCGTCCGCTGTCGCCTCCTTCAACATCGCCAGCGCTCGTGTGCGCTCCGCTTTGGACAATGCGGTCAACGCTGAGAGCGAGCACACCACCGCCCGCAACGGCGCATCCGGCGTGAACGAGCGCAGATCGCCGACCAGCGCTCGCACCCGTTCCGAAAGTCCGACCGCCTCCGCCTCGCTGAGCACCCGCATCAGCGCGTCTTCTTCACTCCCGATCGTCAGCACGTCACAGCCGTGCGCGGCGAGCAGCAGCGCCGAGCCCTCCGTCCCGGCGCCTGCCACCAGTACGGGCCCGTCCGCGCTCGGCACCACCGTGCGAACGACCGGCGCGTCCGGCGCCAGTCCCCACCGCTCGGGGCGGCGCAGTTCTGCTGCCGCTTTCAGCCGTCGCCGGCGCCAGGTCTGATACGAGGGGAGCCGCAGCCGCCGGAAGATGATGCGATCGACCTCCTCACAGAGGAGGATCTCTGTCAGCGAGAGCTGCGATTCCTGCTCGAGCACGGAGACCGCCTCGTCGCCGATCGCGAGGAGCGCGCTGCGCGGAATCGACTCCTT
>JABFXM010000186.1 GCA_013361745.1 Gemmatimonadaceae bacterium
CTTCCGATCTGTAGCGTCCCGGGTTCAGCCCCGGCGACGGGACGCGCAGCTCGACGACGTACTCCTCGCCGGCGCGCGCGTCGACGGTGGTGCCGTGCACGTCGCTGTTGAAGGTCACGATGCGCATCCCCATCGCGTCCTCCACGCCGACGCCGACGTGCAGCCCCTCGCGATCCACCAGCGCGCGAAAGCCGATGCGCAGGACGAGATCTTCGTCGAAGCGGAGGGAGGGCGAATCGGCGACGAGCTCGAGGGAGACGAGCCGCGCGAGATCGCCGTAGCCGTGCCGCCGGTCCGCATCCGCAAGCGCCCACGAGCGCTCACCGCTCGGCGCACTCTGATCGAGGTAGGTGCGCACCGCGCCGGCGACATCACCGTCGAACGCGACGCGGCCGTGGGACATCACGATCCCGCGCGAGCAGAGCGACGCGACCGCCGACATGTTGTGGCTCACGAAGAGCACCGTGCGCCCACCGCGTCCGACGTCGTGCATCTTGCCGAGGCACTTCCGCTGGAACGCGGCGTCGCCGACGGCGAGCACCTCGTCCACGATCAGGACGTCTGGCTCGAGGTGCGCGGCGACGGCGAAAGCGAGTCGGAGGTACATCCCGCTCGAGTATCGCTTCACCGGCGTGTCCACGAACTGCGCGACACCGGCGAAATCGACGATCTCGTCGAACATCCGGTCGACGTAGCGGCGGTCCATGCCGAGGATCGCGCCGTTGAGGTAGACGTTCTCGCGACCGGTGAGATCGGGATGGAAGCCGGTGCCCACCTCGAGCAGCGAGCCGACGCTGCCGCGCATGACCGCGCGTCCCACGGTCGGCTCGGTGATGCGCGAGAGTACCTTGAGCAGCGTGCTCTTCCCCGCCCCGTTGCGGCCGACCACGCCGACGACGTCACCGCGGTTGATCTGGAACGAGACGTCGCGCAGCGCCCAGAAGGTGTCGACGTCCGGTGCGTCGCCCTGCTGGCGCAGGCGCCGGAAGTTGCGGATCGGCGCGGTCGCGATCCCGACGAGCGCCTCGCGGAGCGAGTCGTGCTTCGCGGCGAGGCGGCCGAGCCGGTACTGCTTGCCGATCCCCTCGGCGCTGATGACGATGTCGGAGTTGCTCATGCGCTCAGGCGACGTCGGCGAAGAGCCGCTCGGTGCGACGGAAGTACATCGCGCCGGAAGCGACGAGCGTGACCACGACGGCGGTGGACACGCCGAGCAGCTGCCAGGGAAGCGCGCCCGTGCCGAGCAGCGCGACGCGGAAGCCTTCGACGATCCCGACCATCGGATTGAGCGCGTAGATCAGCCTGTACTTCTCCGGGACGAGCGAGACCGGATACACCACCGGCGACGCGTACATCCAGATCTGCGAGAGGAAAGGGACGAGATGCTTGACGTCGCGATACTGGATGTTGAGCGCGGCGAGCCAGGAGCCGACTCCCGCCGCGGTCATCGCCGTGAGGAGGACGAGGATCGGAACGATCCACACCGCCGGTCCGGGTCCGTGATGGTAGGCGAGCATCATCACCGCGAGCACCCCAAACCCGATGGCGAGGTCGACGAGCCCCGCGAGCACCGGCGCGAGCGGCACTACGAGCCGCGGGAAGTAGACCTTGGTGATCAGGTTGCTGCTCGCGACGAGGCTGTTGCTCGCGCCGGAGAAGGCGGTGGAGAAGTACGTCCACGGCACGACGGCGGCGAGCGAGAAGAGCGCGTACGGAACGCCATTCGACGGGACCTTCGCGAAGCGTCCGAAGATGACGGTGAAGATCAGGACACTGAGCACCGGCTGCAGCACCGCCCAGCCGATGCCGAGGACGGTCTGCGCGTAGCGGACCTTGAGGTCGCGCCAGACGAGGAAGAAGAGGAGCTGGCGGAACTCCCAGAGCTCGGCGAAGTCGATGCGCGGCCAGCGGCCGGCGGGCTCGATGATGAGCTCGTGGCGCGAATGCGTCGATTGCGCGTCGCCGAGTGCGCCGGCGGGCGCGATCGCGGCGGTTCCGGACTCGAACTGGGCGTTGGACATTGCTGCTCGCAATATACTCCAACCACGTGCACCGGATGCGGCGTGGCGATCTCGTAGCAATGGGGGGACGTTTCGGAGAGCCGGGGGCGTTCCTGAGACGCCCGCGGCGGGCCGCGCCCGTCCGGCGCGGCCCGCGCACTTCGGGGAAGGCTATCGTCGCAAAGGCAACATTGGTGCCGCCGCTCGCGGGGCTGCGATCAGCTCACCGCTTGCGGAAGAGGCCTTCCACCTGGTCGACCAGGAGTGAGTCGAAAGACGGCGCTCGCCGCAGGTGCGGCATGAAGCGACGGATGAACCTGAAGTGGAAGCGGTCCTTCGTCTCGCTGTAGCGGATACGCTCCATCTGCGGCTCGTATTTCCGGAAGACTTCACGGAAGCGCTCGATGGGCCAGTTGTTGATCGATGGGAAATAATGCGGCAGCTGGTGCTCGGCGACGTACCGATCGATCGTCTCGCGCGTGAAGAGCGCCGTGATGAACGGTATCCCGAACGTCTTGTACATGTGCGCGCCACGGTAGGTCCATCCCAGCCCGGCGAAATCGATGCATGCGTAGCCGCCCTTCTTGAGGACGCGAACGATCTCGGCGAACGTCGCGTCGGGGTCGGGGAGATGCTCGAAGGTCGCGAAGGAGTAGACGACGTCGACGGATTCGTCGGGGAAGCAGAGCCGTGTCGCGTCGGTCTGGATGAAGCGCACGCCGGCCTCGCGAGCGCGCGCGTCGAGGTTGCTCGCGAGGATGTCCACCCCGATCGCGGTGTGACCGCGTTGGGCGATCGCGCGGAGCACCATCCCGTCTGCGGCGCCGATCTCGAGAAAGGTGCCCTTGCCCGCGACGAGGTCGAGAAGGGGCCGCGCTCGCTCTTCCCCGCGCTTTTCCAGGGTGTCCGCGTCGTACAGGTAGGTCTGGCGCTCGACGGGAAACTCGCGCGCGAGCGCGTCGAGGTCGTCGATGGTCAGGTAGTTCGGCGCGACCGCTGTTCGATTGTAAAGGCGCCTGACACCCGGCTCCTGCAGGCGCAGAACCCCTTCGATCGCGCGAAGCCGCCATTTGACGGGAATGACGCGACCGAGGCGCCGCGCGAGGGAGCGGAGTGAAGTTCGTAATGCCATTGGATGGAACGATTGAACGGGGTCGGCGGAGCGGAGGCTCCTGGACCTGAATTATGACTCGTGCATGAACAGCCCGACAGATCTCTGGCGGCGAGCTCCAACCCCTCCGCCTGCATCTGCCGGGTACTTCTCTTCAGTTGCGCTGAACGCGGGGCTGCCTCGCTGCACGGGCGCCTTCGTCGCCTGACTCGGGGGGCGCCGGTCTCGTGCTTCCGGCGAAGATCAGAGACCAGGATGCCTGCCCCCCGAATGCGCTGCATGCGCTCAGGACGTCGAGGCGTTCGCTAGGTCGTCGTGGCCGTGCAGCCTGAGGTCTGGTGATGTACCAGGCGGATCGGCGAATTGTTGAAACGGCCGATCGTGCTCCACACGAACGCCGAGTCGCGACCAATGCGCTGCTGGAACCAGGTGTACCGGGGGTCGTCGATCACGAGGAAGGTCGGGTTCGAGCAGAGGAAGTTCGCGACCGGCTCGACACCGTCCGCGATG
>JABFXM010000523.1 GCA_013361745.1 Gemmatimonadaceae bacterium
TGCTCGAGTCGTTAGGCCTCACGCGGTGGGCCGACACGCTCGTCGGCGCGATCCCGCTCGGCAGGAAGCAGAAGCTCGCCTTCTCCGTCGCCCTGCTTCACCGGCCGGCGATCGTCTTCCTCGACGAGCCGACGGGCGGAGTGGACCCGATCACCCGCCGGCAGTTCTGGGAGACCATCTACGCCACCGCGACCGGCGGGACGACGGTGTTCGTGACGACGCACTACATGGACGAGGCGGAGTACTGCGACCGCATCTCGATCATGGTGGACGGCCGCGTCGCGGCGCTCGGCACGCCGGAGGATCTCAAGCGGGAGTACGGCGCGGCGTCGGTGGACGACGTCTTCGTGCGGCTGGCACGGTGACGCGACCGCGGATCGCCTTCCCCGCCCTGCGCGCCTTCGTCGCGAAGGAGCTGCAGCACATCCTGCGCGACCGGCAGACGCTGACCGTGCTGCTCCTGATGCCGCTCGTCCAGGTGCTGCTCTTCGGCAACGCGCTGCGCAACGACGTGCGCGACATCCGCCTCGCGGTGGTCGATCCGTCGCCGACGGTGACGACGCAGCAGCTGCACGACGCCTTCGTCGCGACGCGGCGATTCCGCATCGTCGCCGACGCGCGGTCGATGGACGAGGTCGAGCCCCTCTTCCGTCGCGGCGAGGCCGACGCGGCGCTGGTGATCGACCCCGCGTTCACGGAGCAGCTCGGGCGCGGGGAACCGGCCCGGGCGCTGCTCGTCACCGACGCCTCGGACCCGAACACCGGGAGCACGATGCAGGCGTACGCGCTGGCGGTGATCGGCGACTACGAGCGGACGCTCCGCGGCGCCAGCGCGGCGGGGATCGCGGTGCAGACGCGGATGCGCTTCAACCCGACGCTGGAGAGCGTGAACCTCTTCGTGCCGGGGCTCATCGCGCTCGTGCTGACGCTCGTCTCTTCGCTGATGACGGCGATCTCGCTCTCGCGCGAGAAGGAGCGCGGCACGCTCGAGATCCTGCTCGTCTCGCCGCTGCGGCCGTGGCAGATCATCGTCGGCAAGGTGGTGCCGTACGTCGGGCTCGGGCTGGCGAACGCGTCGACGACGCTCGCGGTGGCGTGGCTCGTCTTCCGGATTCCCTTCCGCGGGAGCGCGGCGCTGCTGCTCGCCGAGAGCCTGCTCTACACCATCACCTCGCTCTCGCTCGGCGTGCTCATCGCCGCGAACGCGCCCTCGCAGCGCGGGGCGATGCTCGGCGCGCTCGTCGGGACGATGCTGCCGAACACGCTGCTGTCGGGGCTGATCTTCCCGATCGCGAGCATGCCGGCGCCGCTGCGGCTCGTGACGAACATCGTGCCCGCGCGCTGGTTCATCGTCATCGCGCGCGGGATCATGCTCAAGGGTGCGGGGCTCGCCCATCTCTGGCTGGAGACGCTGGTGCTCTGCGCGATGACGCTGGTGCTGCTCGCCGCCGCGGTGCGCCGCTTCGACGCGAGGCTCGCCTGAAGTGCGCACGATCCGCTTCCTCCTGCGCAAGGAGTTCCGCCAGATCTTCCGCGACCGGGTGATGGTCGCGCAGATCTTCCTGGTCCCGATCATCCAGATGCTGGTGCTCGCGAACGCGGCGACCTTCACCGTGCGCAGCGTCGGGCTGTGGGTGGTGGACGACGACCGCAGCACGGTGTCGCGAGCGATCGTCGATCGGCTCACGGCGTCGAAGCGCTTCGTGCAGACCGGGTCGTCGGCGTCGATGGACGCGGCGGACGACGCGCTGCTCGACCGCAAGGCGGAGCTGATCCTGCACCTCCCCGACCGGCTCGAGCGCGACCTCGTGCGGACCGGTCGCGGATCGGTGCAGATGGTCTTCAACGCCGAGGACGGAGCCGCGGCGGGGATCGCGAGCGCGTACGCGCAGCGGATCGTCGCCGGCTATGGGCGTGAGCTCGCCGCCGATCTGCGGCCGACGGTGGGAGCGATCGGCCCTGCGAGCGACGCGCCGCGCACGGGCACCGCTTCGCTCGACGTGCGCGTGCGCGGCTGGTACAACCCGGAGCTCGACTACCGCGACTTCATGGTGCCGGGGATCCTCGTCGTGCTCGTGACGATCGTCGGCTCGATGCTGACGGCGGTGAACATCGCCCGCGAGAAGGAGCTGGGGACGCTCGACCAGCTCAACGTCACGCCGGTGACGCGCACGCAGTTCATCGCCGGGAAGCTGCTGCCGCTCTGGTCGATCGGGCTCGTCGAGCTCGGGGTGGGGCTCGCCTTCGCGCACGTCGTCTTCGGCGTCCCGGTGCGCGGGAACCTGGCGCTCGTCTTCGGCGCGGCGGCGCTCTATCTCGTCGCGGCGCTCGCGATCGGACTGCTCGTGTCGACGATGGTCGCGACGCAGCAGCAGGCGATGTTCGTCATCTACTTCATCCTCATCGTCTACCTGCTGATGAGCGGACTGTTCACTCCGGTGCGGAGCATGCCGACGTGGGCGCAGTGGATCGCGCAGGCGAACCCCGTGATGCACTTCGTGTCGATCATGCGGGCGGTGCTGCTCAAGGGTGCCGGTCTCGCCGACGTCGCGCGACCGTTGCTCGTGCTCGCAGGCTACGGGGCGGTCGTGTTCACCCTCGCGGTGCGGCTGTACGCGAAACGCACGGCGTGACGCCGGTGGAACGTAGGGGGGGTGGCGGGTTATTGAACTGGCGCGGCCTGCAGGGGTCGGGGGTCAGGGGTCAGGGGTCAGGACTGGGAATACCGCGGTTGCGCACCTAACGTCGGGCGGTATGATTGTCGCGGTGGAGCATCATCGATGCATCGGGGAGGCTCGCATGAAGGGATGCAGGTGGTCCGCGATGGCGGTCGCGGTCGCGCTGGTCGCGGCCTCGGCGCCCGCGCGCGCGCAGGACGTGGGCAACGGCTTTCTCTTCGGGACGCCGCAGGCCAGCTTCAGCCTCCGCGGCGGGATGACCGCGCCGCAGGCGCGGGGTGACCTCTTCGGCTTCGTCACCAACCGGTTCACCCTCGGTCGCGGGGACTTCCGCGCCCCGCTGATCGACGCCGACCTCTCCTTCCGGCTCGCGCCGCGCGTCGATCTCGATCTGGCCGCCGGCTACTCGCGCTCCAACCGCGCGTCGGAGTTCCGGCACTGGGTGGACAACAACAACCTCCCGATCCAGCAGACGACCGCGCTCGCGCGCGTCCCGCTCACGGCGAGCCTTCGCGTCTATCTCACGCCGCGCGGTCGCTCCGTCGGCGAGCTCGCGTGGATTCCGGCCCGCTTCGCGCCGTACGTCGGTGCGGGGGGCGGCGCGATGTGGTATCGCTTCATGCAGGACGGCGACTTCATCGACTTCAACACGACCAACGTCTTCCCCGACCGCTTCACCTCGTCCGGCTGGACGAAGACGGCGCAGGTGATGGCGGGAGGCGACTACACGCTGAACCCGCGGCTCGCCGTCACCGGCGACGCGCGCTACCACTGGGCGAAGGCGAAGCTCGGCCCCGATTTCGTCGGCTTCGACGGGATCGATCTCTCCGGCTTCGCGCTCACGTTAGGCTTCACGGTCAGGCTCTGAGGACACCGCCATGACGACCATTTCCATCTCCCTGCGCGCCACCGCCGCCCCGCTCCTC
>JABFXM010000112.1 GCA_013361745.1 Gemmatimonadaceae bacterium
GGGGTGGCTCGTGCTCTGGCGCGGGAACTTCGGCACCGTCGAGAAGGGCGCGGCGACGCTCGGCCTGGTGTCCATCGTCTTCGCGATCGGCGCGGCGGCGCTGCATCCGCGCTGGACCTCGGTCGGCGCGGGGCTGATCCCGACCGCGCCGAGCCACGACCGCGCGCGCTACTGGTATCTCGCGCTCAGCGTGCTCGGCGCGTCGATCAGCCCGTATCTCTACTTCTTCTACTCCGCGGGCGCGGTCGAGGACAAATGGACACCCGAGCACCTCGTCGTGAACCGGACGACGGCGTCGCTCGGCAACCTCTTCGGCGGGGGACTCTCGCTGATGGTGCTCGTCGTGGCGGCGCTCGTCTTCCTGCCACGCGATATCCGCGTCGACAAGTACGAGCAGCTCGGGATGATCCTCACCCCGGCGCTGCATCATCCGGGGTTCGTGTTCTTCCTGGCGACGCTCGCGATCACCTGCTTCGGCACGACGCTCGAGATCACGCTCTCGCTCGCGTACGTCCTCGCGCAGGGGCTCGGATGGACGTGGAGCGAGAATCTCCGGCCGGCGCGCGATTCGCGGTTCACGGCGACGTACACCGTGACGATCTTCCTGGCCGCGATCCCGGTCATGGTCGGCACCGACGTTCTCAAGCTCACCAACTTCTCGATGGTGCTGACGGCGGCGAGCCTGCCGATATCGGTGCTCCCGCTCGTCGTGCTGATGAACGATCGCGACGTGATGGAGAAGCACGTCAACGGGATCGCGAGCAATCTCGCGCTCGGCGCGCTCGCGGTGATCTCGGTGGTGCTCTTCGTCGTCGCGGTCCCGCTCCAGATGATGGGAGGCGGCTGAGATGTCCTCGCTCGATCTCGTGCACGACGTCATCGACAGGCAGCTCGTCGACCGCGCCGGAGAGAAGATGGGACGCGTGGACGGGGTCACCCTCGAGCTGCGCGATGGCGAACCGCCGCGCGTGGCGGAGCTTCTCATCGGCGGGTCGGTGCTCGCCGATCGCGTGGGCCGCTGGGCCGTCCTGCTGACGCGGGGCTTCGCCGCCATCACGCGGGTGCAGCCCCGTGTCACGCGCATCCCATTCGCCGTCGTCCAGGAGATCGCGTCGACGATCACGCTCGACGTCGAGGGAAAGGACACGACCGCGATGCGCAGCGAGCAGTGGCTCGACCGGATCGTCTGCGCGATCCCCGGCGGCGAGAGCCGGGACGGGAAGGCGGAGAAATGAGCACGCGACGAGTGCGCGCCGATCTCCTCGTCGGCCGGATGGTGCGCGATCCCGAGGGGCGCAAGGCGGGGCGCATTCACGAGATGACCATCGAGGTCGCAGCGCCCGGCTCGGCAGATTACGTCGTGCGAGAGTTCAAGCTCAGCGCCGGCGGATGGATCGAGGCGCTCTTCGGTCGCGAGGTCGCGGCCGCGGCGGCGCGTCGCGCCGGACGGCGCGCCCCCGGGCGCACCGTCGGCTGGGCGGATCTCGACCTCACCGATCCGGAGCGACCCCGGCTGCGCCGCCCGCTCGCCGAGATCGTCAGCCCCGCTCGATCACCTCGAGCCGCCGCAGCGCGATCCTGATCGGGACGATGGTGGCGCCGACGCAGAGCAGCGCCGCCAGCCCGAAGCCGACCAGCATCTCCGTCGCGCTGGTATCCGTGTTGTAGATCCGCGCGCTGAGATAGCCGTAGACGGGACGTGCCTCGAGGCTGATCGTCCCGCCGATCACGCCGACCGCCGCCATCATGAACAGCAGCCCGCCGAACGAGGTCGGGATCTGTGCCGCGTTCTCCGTCTCGAACTGCGGATAGAGCGTGCCGAAGCCGATCGCGAGCCCGCCGATCGCGAACGTCAGCAGCACGATGGTGAACAGCGAGACCCACATGATGAACTCGCTCGTTCGCAGCAGATAGTTCGTCGACCCGACGATGATCAGCGCGAGCACGAGCAGCGGGAGCGTCCCGACCCAGAACTTCGACCAGAGCAGGTCGTGCATCGAGATGGGGCTCGATCGAAGCAGCCAGAGCGTCCGGCCCTCGAGGCTGACGCCGGGGAAGATGAAGCGCGCCGCGATCGACGCGAGCACGAAGCCCGCGAGCACGAGGTTCAGGAAGGGGACGATGTTGACGATGAAGAAGGTGAGCCCTTCGCTCGTCAGCGGCAGGTACTTGATGTTGAAGACGTAGACGACGATCAGCACGCCGAGCAGGATCAGCTGCGACCACTGCGTGGTATCGCGGAAGAACAGGCGCAGCTCCTTGAGCACGAGCTCCCGCCGGCGCACGCCGAATGGGTCGAGCGTCCTCGCGATGAGCTTTCGCAGGACGCCGTCGCGGGCGAAGGTCTGCGCGCTCTCCTGCGCCTTGGTGTAGCCGCGCGCATACAGCGCGCGGTGCAGCAGCGCGCCGAGGACGACCGCAGCCGCCGCGGTGGACCAGAGCAGATAGAAGGGAAGCAGATCGGCCGCTCCGCGCAGCCATCCCATCACCGCCTGCTGCGCCCACTCGCTCGGCAGCAGCGGCGACGTGGGACCGCGCAGCAGCACGATGAAGTCGGTGAGGGAGCGGAAGCCCTCCGGGCGCGCGAGCTTCTCGGGACGGAGGATGCGGAAGAGCAGCACCAGCCCCGCGGCGGCGAGCACCGCGATCAGGCTGAGGATGTCGCGTGTGCGGCGCGCCGGGAACACGTTCACGAGGACGAGCGTGAGCGCGCTGCCGATCACCGTCGGGATGGCGAGAAACGGGACGAAGGCCGCGAGGACGATCAGCGGATACGCCCAGCCGCCGTGGTAGACCACGCCGTACGCCGCGAACATCGGGACGGCGAGGAGCACGACCATCCAGCTCGAGTGGATGAGCGTCTCGAGCAGCTTCGCGCCGTAGAGTCGCAGCCAGTCGACGGGCGCGGCGACGAGCATGTCCAGATCGCGCGCGAGGAAGAAGCTCGAGAGCGCGGTGATGACATTCGAGAGGAGCAGGATCGAGAGGAAGCTGACGAGCATCAGCCCCATGAGCTTCCCGGCGAGCAGCGCGCCGATGTCGGTCGCGTTCCGGAAGTACACGAGCATCCGGTACAGCATCGCGAAGATGAAGCTCCAGAAGCCGAGCCCGAGCAGCGCGAGCAGGGTGAAGCGCGCCGCCCGTCCGCGCTCGTTGCTCATCGCGCGTGCGCGCGCGGTGAGCCACTTCGGTCCGAGCAGGTGAAGGAGCGGCGGGTTTGGCAGCTCGTCGGCCATGAACGGCCGGTCAGACATTCAGGACCTCGACGAGCTCCCGCGCCGCGTTCTCACCCGTGAGGCGGAGGAAGACCGTCTCGAGCCCTTCGGCGCCGCCGGCGGCGCTCGCCCGCAGCTCGCTCATCGTGCCTAACGCGCGCAGCTTGCCGCCCTGGATGATCCCGATGCGGTCGCACATCGCCTCCGCGACCTCGAGCGCGTGCGTGCTCATCATGATCGTGTTTCCGCGCCGCGTGTACTCGCGGAAGAGATCCTTGAGGATGCGTGCCGCCTTGGGGTCGAGTCCGACCATCGGCTCGTCGACGACGATCACCTCCGGCCGGTGCACGAAGGCGCTGCTGATGATCAGCTTCTGACGCATCCCGT
>JABFXM010000099.1 GCA_013361745.1 Gemmatimonadaceae bacterium
CGCGTCGGGATCGGCAGCTTCGGCGTCCGCGGCGAAGCGCTCCCCGCGATCTGCTCCGTCTCGCGATTGGAGATCGAGACGGCGCCGTCCGACGGTGTCGGCACGCGGGTCGAGGCGGCGGCGGGCGCGGTCGGCGCGGTCGGCGACGCCGCGCGCCGCCGCGGCACGACGATCACCGACTCGTCGCTCTTCTTCAACGCTCCCGCGCGGCTGAAGTTCATGCGTGGCGCGCGCTCCGAGTGGCGGGCGATCGTCGACGCGCTCACCCTCGTCGCGCTCGCGCGGCGCGACGTCCGCCTCACGGTACGGCACGACGGCGCGCCCGCGCTCACCCTTCCCCCCGCCTCCTCGTGGCGGGCGCGCGTCGCCGCGCTGTGGGGCGCCGCGACCGCCGAGAAGATGGTCGAGGTCGACGACGTCGCGGGCCCGATCCGCGTCGATGGGCTGGTCGAGAGCCCGCAGGACGTCGGCACCGGGACGCGCCGCATCTTCCTCGCCGTGAACGGCCGCGCCATCCGCGATCCGGGGCTCGTACGCGCCGCCGAGTCCGCGTATCGCTCGACGATCCCCGCCGGGATGCGGCCGACGCTGCTCCTCGCGATCACGCTTCCCGGCGGCGACGTCGACGTGAACGTGCACCCTGCCAAGGCCGAGGTCCGCTTCCGCGACCGCTGGACCGTCGAGCGCGCCGTCGAGGGCGCGGTGCGTCGCGCGTTAGGCACGATGGACGCCGCCGCGACCATCGGCAATCGCAGCTGGTGGAGCGAGCGCACGGACGACGCACCAGCGGCCGTCCCGCTCGGCGTCGATTCTCTTCGCGACACGCGGCGCGACGCTGGTCCGCTGTTCGTCGAGGCTTCGGCCGGAAACTCGGCGACCGCCGTCGCCGACCCCCGACCCCTGCCCCCCGACCCCTCGCCCGTCGATGTTCCTCCGCTCACGCAGTGGCGCCGCACCTACATCTGCTTCGAGCACGAGCAGGGGATGGTGCTCATCGACCAGCACTCCGCGCACGAGCGTGTGCTCTTCGAGCGGTTCATGGGCGTCCTCGAGCGCGGCGAGTCGCCGGCGCAGCGCCTGCTCTTCCCGCTGACGCTGCACCTCGGCCCCGCCGAGAGCGAGGCGTTCGACGCGAACCGCGAGCTCCTCGAGCGGCTCGGCTTCGAGATCGAGGGATTCGGGGGACACACGCTCATCGTGCGCGCGGTGCCGATGCCGCATCCCCGCTTCGACCCCGAGCGCTGCCTTCGCGACACCCTCGATGCGCTCACCGGCGATCGCGTCGCCAGCGGCGCGGCGCGTCACGAGAAGCTCGCGGCGACGGTCGCGTGCAAGGCCGCGATCAAGGCCGGCGACGCGCTCTCCCTCGACGAGATGCGCGCCCTCTTTGCCGCGCTCGCCTCCACGACCCTCCCCGCGCACGACGTCCACGGCCGCGCGACGATCGTGCGCATCGGCTGGGACGAGCTCGAGCGACGCTTTGGACGGCGCTGAGCTTCGCGTCGTCACCGGACCGACCGCGGCGGGCAAGTCCGCGCTCGCCCTCGCCCTCGCGGCGCGCCACGACGCGACGATCGTCAGCGCCGATTCGCGGCAGGTCTATCGCCGCTTCGACATCGGCACCGCGAAGCCGAGCGCGGAAGAGCGCGAACGCGTCCCGCATCGCGGCATCGACGTCGTCGATCCGACGGAGCGCTACTCCGCCGCGCGCTGGGCGGTCGACGCGGAGCGCTGGATCGACGAGGCGCGCAGAGCAGAGCGGGAGGTCCTCGTCGTCGGGGGCACCGGCTTCTATCTCCGCGCGCTCTTCTCCCCGCTCTTCGCCGAGCCCGCGCTCGATCCCGCGCGGCGGCTCGAGCTGCAGCGCGAGCTCGGCTCCCTCGCGACGCCCGACCTGCGCCGCTGGTGCGAGCGCCTCGACCCGTCGCGCGCGCATCTGGGTCGCGCCCAGCTCCTCCGCGCGATCGAGGTCGCCCTCCTCACGGGCGAGCGCCTGTCCGACCTCCACGCGCGTCCGGTGCGAGCGCCGCGCTTCCGCGCGCGGTATCTTGTCGTCGATCCGGGGCCGCTGCTCGCCGATCGCATCGAGCAGCGGGTCGACCGGATGTTCGATGCCGGTTGGGGGGACGAGGTCGGCGGGTTGATGAACGGCGTGCCCGAGGACGCCCCCGCATGGAACGCGGCCGGGTACGAGGCCGTTCGCGATCAGCTGCGCGGTCTCGTCGCGCCCGCCGCCGCACGTGAGCGCGTGATCATCGAGACGCGCCAGTACGCGAAGCGGCAGCGCACCTGGATGCGGCACCAGCTCGACGCGGCACTCGTCACGAGAATCGACCCGACCGCGCCGGATGCGCTGGAGCGGGCGGAGCGATGGTGGAGCGGAGCGACCGAATGAAGATCGGCATCACCTGCTATCCGACGTACGGCGGCTCCGGCGCCGTCGCGACCGAGCTCGGGATCGCGCTCGCGGCGCGCGGTCACGAGGTGCACTTCGTCACCTACAAGCAGCCCTTCCGCCTCCCGCGCTTCCTCCCGCGCGTCTTCTTCCACGAGGTGGACGTCGGCCGCTATCCGCTCTTCGAGTATCCACCGTACGACCTCGCCCTCGCGGTACGCATGCACGAGGTGGTGCGCATGCACGACCTCGACATCCTGCACTGCCACTACGCGATCCCGCACGCGACGAGCGCCTGGATCGCCAAGGAGATGCTGCATCAGGAGCACCGCCGCGACATCCGCGTCGTCACCACGCTGCACGGCACCGACATCACCATCGTCGGCCAGGACCCGTCCTTCCACGCGATCACGAAGTTCTCGATCGAGCGGTCCGACGGGCTCACCGCGGTCTCGCACTACCTGCGCGACGAGACCCAGCGCGCCTTCGGCTGCTCGGGATGCGGCATCGAGGTGATCCACAACTTCATCGACCCGACCGTCTACGAACGTTCGCGCTACCAGCCGGCGCTGCGGAACGAGTTCGGCGCCGACCGGAAGATCCTCATGCACGTCTCGAACTTCCGTCCGGTGAAGCGCGTGCGCGACGTCGTGCGGATATTCGCACGGGTGCGTGAGGAGATCCCTTCCGTGCTCGTCATGGTCGGCGACGGTCCCGATCGCGTCGACGCGCAGGAAGAGGCGCTCCGGCTCGGCGTCGAGCGCGATGTGCATTTCCTCGGCAAGATCGACCTCGTCGCGCCCCTGCTCGCCGAGGCCGATCTCTTCCTGCTGCCGACTCAGAGCGAGTCCTTCGGTCTCAGCGCCCTCGAGGCACTGGCCTCTGGGGTGCCGGTGGTCGGCTCGCGCGCCGGCGGCCTCGTCGAGGTCGTGAAGGAGGGAATCACCGGCGTCCTCTGTTCCGTCGGCGACGTCGACGCGATGGCGACCGCCTCGCTCGCGATCCTCTGCGACGACGACCGCTGGACCTCGATGAGCCACAGCGCCGCCCGCGATGCGCGAGCGCGCTTCTCGCGCGACGAGATCGTCGCGCGGTACGAGGCCTTCTACCAGGGCGATGGCCGCTGATCTTCGCGCGCTCGCGGTGGTCGCGCGCTGGCGGAACGCGCTGATCGCGGCGGTCGGAGTTCTCGTCAGAGCCT
>JABFXM010000226.1 GCA_013361745.1 Gemmatimonadaceae bacterium
CACCGCGCGCGGCGAGGAATGCGCCGAAGGCGACGACGGTGTCGGCCGGGATGGGAGGACAGATGTTCTCCACGGCGGCGACGAGGGCGAGCACGAGGTACAGCACGGCGGGACGCAGCGCCGTGAGCGACTCGAAAACACTCTCCATCTCAGCCCGCCGCGATCGCGACGAGAGTCGCGACGGCGATGCAGGCCAGCCCCTGCTCGCGTCCGACGAACCCCATGCGCTCGTTCGTCTTCCCCTTCACCGATACATCGTCGGTGCTCACGCCGAGCGCCGCGGCCAGCGCCTCACACATCGCCGCGCGGTGCGGCCCGATCTTCGGTCGCTCGGCGATCACGGTCACGTCGACGTTGCCGACGCGGAAACCGCGCGCGCGCACGCGGGCGACGGCGGCGCGCAGCATCTCGATCGAGTCGCGGCCGCGGTTCGCCTCCTCGGTGTCGGCGAACATCTCGCCGATGTCCCCCGCCGCGGCGGCGCCGAGCACCGCATCCGTGACGGCGTGGGCGATGGCGTCGCCGTCGGAATGGCCGACGAGCTTCACCTCCGAGGGAACGCGAACGCCGCCGAGGATCATCGGACCCCCGGCGGCGAAGCGATGCGAATCGTATCCGATCCCCGTCCGCACGGTGATCGAGGCGCGGCTCACCGGCGGCTCCGCGCGCGACATGTCGCGATCAGGTCTCGAAACGCTTGACGGCGAGCGAGACGTTGTGCCCACCGAAGCCCGCGCTGTTGCTGACGCAGGCGCGGATCTCGCGCTTCTCGGGAACGTTAGGCGTGAAGTTCAGCGGCGGGCACGCCGGGTCGGGGGTCTGGTAGTTGATCGTCGGCGGGACGATCTGGTCGCGGATCGCGAGCACCGACGCGATCAGCTCGATGCCGCCGGCCGCGCCGAGCATGTGGCCGGTCGCCGACTTCGTCGAGGAGACGTTGATGCGCGACGCGGCGGGCCCGAAGACGCGCGCAATCGCCTTGGCCTCGTTGACGTCGTTGAGCGGAGTCGAGGTGCCGTGCGCGTTGACGTAGTCCACGTCCTCCACACGAAGTCCCCCGTCCTCCATCGCGCGCCGCATCGCGCGTTGCAACCCCTCGTGCTCGTCGGGCTGACCGGTGAGGTGGAACGCATCCCCCGTCGCGCCGTAGCCCGCCATCTCCGCGTAGATGCGCGCGCCGCGGCGGCGTGCGTGCTCCAGCTCCTCGAGGATCACGATCGCCGATCCCTCGCCCATGACGAAGCCGTCGCGGGTCGCGTCGAAGGGGCGCGACGCCGTCTGCGGCGAGTCGTTGCGGGTGGAGAGCGCGCCCATGTTGGCGAAGCCGCCGATCGCCATCGGCGTGACGGTCGCCTCGGCGCCGCCCGTGATGATCACGTCGGCGTCGCCGTACTTGATCAGCCGGAAGGCATCGCCGATGGCGTGCGCGCTGGTGGAGCAGGCCGAGACCGTCGCGTAGTTCGGTCCCTTCGCGCCGAAGCGCATCGAGACCAGCCCCGACGCGATGTCGGCGATGAACATGGGGATGAAGAAGGGCGAGATCTTCCCCGGGCCGCGCTCGCGATAGACGTCGTGCTGCTCCTCGAAGCTGGAGAGCCCGCCGATGCCGCTGCCGACGACCACGCCGACGCGGAAGGGATCGGCATCGCCGCCGTTCTCGAGCCCCGCGTCGCGCATCGCCTGTACCGAGGCGGCGATCGCGTACTGCGCGTACGGGTCGGCGCGCTTCGCTTCCTTCCGCTCCATGAACTGGAGGGGGTCGAAGCCCTTCAGCTCGCAGGCGAACTTCACCGGGAAGTTGGACGCGTCGAACTTCGTGATCGGCGCGCCACCCGACCGCCCCTCGAGGAGGGACCGCCAGGTCGTCGCCACATCGTTACCGATCGGCGAGACGACACCCAATCCGGTGACGACGACCCGACGCTGCATTACGCGCTCACCTTCTGGTTCAGATAGCCGATCGCATCGCCGACGGTGCGGAGCTTCTCCGCATCCTCGTCCGGAATGTCGATGTTGAACTCCTTCTCGAACTCCATCACGAGCTCGACGATGTCGAGGCTGTCCGCGCCGAGATCCTCGATGAAGCTCGCGTTGTCGGTGAGCTTCTCGCGCTCAACGCCCAGCTCCTTCTCGATGATGTCCCTGACCTTGTCGGCGTTCGCCATTGTGATTCGTCCTCGAGTGATGTTGGAAAGAAGGTGAAGAGAAGAAAGGTAATCGGTCCTGGCGTCAAGCGTTACGGGGCCGCGAGTCAGGTGACCATCCCGCCGTCGACGACGAAGACCTGCCCCGTTATGTACGCGGCATGCTCCGACGCGAGGAAGGCCACCATGCCGGCGATGTCCTCCGGCTTGCCGAGGCGCTCGAGCGGGATCTGCGCGCTCATCGCGGTCCGCGCCTCGGGCGTCATCGCGGCGGTCATGTCCGTCTCGATGAAGCCCGGCGCGACCGCATTGCAGAGGATGTTCCGCGAGCCGAGCTCCTTCGCGACCGACTTGGTCAGTCCGATGAGCCCAGCCTTGCTCGCCGCGTAGTTCGCCTGGCCCTTGTTGCCCGTGAGCCCGACGATGCTCGCGATGTTGATGATCCGTCCCCAGCGGCGCTTCATCATCCCGCGCGAGGCGGCGCGAATGGACGCGAAGGCGCCACGGAGGTTCGCGTCGAGGACGGCGTCCCAGTCGTCGTCCTTGATGCGCATCAGCAGGTTGTCGCGCGTCAGCCCCGCGTTGTTCACGAGGATGTCGAGCGAGCCGTAGGACTTCTCGACCTCCTCGACGAGCGCGGCGACGGAAGCGGTGTGGGCGACGTCGCAGGAGAAGCCCCGCGCCTCCCCGCCGAGCTGTCCCGCCGCTTCCTCGGCCTTCGCCTTGTCGCGGCCGACGACGGCGACCTTCGCGCCGGCGGCCGTCAGGGTCTGCGCGATGGCGCGGCCGATGCCGCGGGTGCTGCCCGTGACGAGCGCGACGCGCCCGGAAAGATCGATCTGGAGCATCAGGCCACCCTGGCGAGGAGAGCGTCCACTTCGGCGGCCGTCCCACAGGTCGTGGTCGCGACGGCGGGAGCGATCCGCTTCACGAGTCCCGTGAGGACGTTGCCCGGCCCCATCTCGACGAAGAGCGCCGAGGGATACTGGCCGGCGAGGTAGCCGACGACGTCGGTCCAGCGGACGGGCGAGGTGAGCTGCCGGAGGAGCAGCGACTGCGCCTCGGCGGCCGACATCACCGGCCCGGCGGTGACGTTGGAGACGACGGGAAACGCGGGCGCACGCATCGCGGCGGCCCGCAGGGCGTCGTCGAGCCCCTGCTGCGCGAACTCCATGAGCGGCGAATGGAAGGCTCCGCTGACGTTCAGCTTCACGGCGCGCCTCGCCCCCGCTTCCTTCACGAGCTCGATCGCCCGATCGACGCCCGCGACCTCGCCCGAGACGACGACCTGCTCGGGCGAGTTGTAGTTCGCGGGCACGACGACACCGGCCTCACGCGATGCCTGCTCGCAGAGCTGATCGATCGACGTCGAGAGGTTGCCAAGGACGGCGGCCATCGCGCCCGGGCGGCGCACGCCGGCCTCGTACATCAGCTCCCCGCGCCGCCGCACGA
>JABFXM010000357.1 GCA_013361745.1 Gemmatimonadaceae bacterium
TGGGGTGGGGGTTCTGGGGTGGGGGTTCAGGGAGCGATCAGCCGAACCCTTACCCCTGACCCCCGACCCCTTCTCTTGACGGATGCCTCGCTCGGACCGTACACTCGGCGGACGAATTCGCGTGAACTGTCTCGAACCGGTGTTCGGAGTCTTTCGAATTCCGGTGCGGGCAAGGCAATCGTGCGACGGAACCGGGCTGCTCACCAGCGATCCCACACGTGCCGTCATCGATGGAACGAAAGCGCGCCACGATCACCGACGTCGCCGTGCACGCGGGAGTCTCGAAGGCGACCGTCTCGGCGGTGCTCAACGCGACCGCGGGGGTCCGCGACGCGACGCGTGAGCGTGTGCTGTCCTCGCTCGAGCAGCTCGACTACCGCCCGGCCTCGCGCGCACGGGGCGGCTCGCCGCCGCAGCTCGCGGCCGCGCGAAGCGTCCGCAGTCTCGCGCTGCTCATTCGCGAAGCGGACAACCCGTACTTCGCGGAGGTGGCGGCCGGCGCGCGCGCTGTCGCCGAAGCGCGCGGCTTCACGCTGCTGATGGTGAGCTCGGAGGGCGACCTCGCGTGCGAGCGACGCGCCGTCCAGCTGCTGCACGCGAAGGAGATCGACGGGATCATGGCGTATCCGGTGATGGATGACCACGCCGACCTCTCGCACTTCTTCGAGCTCCGCCGCCGCAACTTCCCCTTCGTCCTGCTCGAGGGGGTCCACGGTCTTCCCGCCAGCCTGGTCGACATCGACAATCGCGCCGCGTCGTGCGCGGCGATCGAGCACCTGCTGGAGCTGGGGCATACCCGGCTCGCGCACTTCGCGGGGCCGCGCTACTCGCTGCACACCCGCGAGCGCGTGGATGGAGTGCGCCAGGCGTGCAGTGGCGCGCTCGTTCGACTGACCGACGCGGACGTCATCCCCGCGGGGACTCGCCTCGAGGACGGCCGGCGTGCCGCCCTCGCCTGCTTCGCCGGCCGCGCGCCGTCGGAGCGTCCGACGGGGGTCACCTGCTACAACGACATCATCGCGACGGGCGTCTGCAGCGCGCTCGCGGAGCTCGGCCTCCGCGTGCCTGAGGACGTCAGCGTCGTCGGCTTCGACGACATCCCGCTCGCGCGTCACATGCCGGTGCCCTTGACGACGATCCGCGTGCCACAGCGCGAGGCCGGTCGCCTCGCCGCGGAGATGCTCATGGAGCAGGTCACCGCCGGCGCCCCCGAGATGCCGGTGCGACGGCTGCTCGATGCCACGCTCGTAGTGCGTGCCTCCACCGGTGCTCCACCACCTCCTCCCTGACCCCACTTCGCAGCTCTCGTCCGACCAGCGTATGTGCCGTAGCCGGCGCCCGCAGCAGCATCCTGAATTCCCTTTCCGAGGAACGTCCGCATGTTCAGTGTCGCGCGCTGCCAGAAGCGGCGCACCGTCAATCGCAGGGCCGGGTCGTTCGCGGCATCCCGGCTGACGCAGCTGCTCGCGGCGATGATCGCCGCCGCGCTCGCCGCCGTCGTCCCATCGCAGCTCCTCGCCCAGGCCGGGACCGGCCGCGTCGCCGGCACCGTGACCGGCGAGGGCAACCAGCCCGTCCCCGGCGCGCAGGTGGTGGTCGTCGGCACCACGCTCGGCGGGGTGACCGGCACCGACGGCCGCTACTCGATCGGTGCCGTCCCCGCCGGGCTCCGGACCGTTCGCGTCCAGCGCATCGGATTCCAGCCGAGCGCGAAGCAGGTGACCGTCGCCGACGGGGCGGTGTCGACGGCGGACTTCCAGCTCGCCGTGTCGGTCACGAGGCTCAGCGAGGTCCAGGTCCAGGTCGGATACACGAGCGAGCGTCGCGCCGACGTCACCGGCGCGGTGTCGAGCGTCAGCGGCAACGACATCAAGGACCAGAAAGTCGCGACCGTCGAAGAGGCGATCCGCGGGCGCGTGCCCGGGGTGCAGATCGCGGCGAGCGGCGAGCCCGGTCGCGCCGCGCAGATCGTCATCCGCGGCCAGCAGACGTTAGGCGATCCGTCGCCGCTGTACGTGGTCGACGGGATGTACGTCGGGAACGTGAACCCGAACATCAACCCCGACGACATCGAGAGCATCGAGGTGCTCAAGGATGCGTCGGCGGCGGCGCAGTACGGCGCGCAGGCGTCGAAGGGCGTCGTCGTGATCCGCACGCGGCGCGGAAGCCCCGGCGCCACCAAGTTCTCCGTGAACAGCTACTACGGGTACCAGGAGGTCGCCAAGCGGATGGACCTCGCGGGGACCGCCGAATGGCAGCGACTCTGGCTGCAGGCGTATCAGAACGCGGGCGTCTCGCCGGCGAACATTCCCACCAGCGTCACGCAGCCGCAGTCGGTCAACACCGACTGGCAGGACGCGATCTTCCAGCGCGGCGCGATCCAGAACTACAACCTGGCCGCGTCGGGCGGCACGCCGACGGCCAACTACCTGATCAGCGGCAGCCTGCTCGACCAGGACGGCATCATGCTCGCGACGCGCTTCCGCCGCGCGAGCGTGCGCGCGAACTCCGAGGCACGCATCGGCCGGCTCACCGTCGGCGAGAACCTCGCGGTCTCGCAGAACAACACGAAGGGGCTGAACAACTACGCGCTGATCGACGTCGTGCGCATGCTGCCGACGATTCCCGTCTACGACGCGAACACGTCGAGCGGCTTCGGCTTCGGCAACGCGGCGAACCCCACCTTCGCCGTGAACCCGGTGGCCAACATGCTCGTGAACACGGCCTACTACCGGTCGAACGAGGCGCTCGGCACCGCGTACGCCGAGTTGAATCTGATCGCCGGGCTGCGCTACCGGCTGAATGGCGGCATCGACTACAACGACGGCTTCAACCGCTTCTTCCGCAGCATCGACCAGATCCGCTTCCGGACCTTCAACACCTACGCGACGCTGACGCAGGACCGGCCGAATCGCACGAACACGCTCGTCGAGAACCTGCTCTACTATGACGGCAACTTCGGCGACGGCGCGCACCGTGTCACCGCGGTCGCCGGCCTCACGACGAATCGCACGAACTTCAACTTCCTGCGCGCGTACCGGCAGGGCTTCTCGAACGAGGCGCTGCAGCAGATCAACGCCGGCGCCAGCTCGGGGCTCAACAACGCCGGCTACGAGATCCCGAGCGCGCTGAATTCCTCGCTCGCCCGCGCGACGTACGCCTTCCGCGATCGCTACCTCGCGACGGCGAGCGTCCGCCAGGACTGCTCGTCGCGCTTCAGCCCGAGCAACAAGTGCGGAACCTTCAGCTCCGGATCGGTCGGCTGGGTCGTGAGCGAGGAAGGGTTCTTCCGCTCGATTCCCTGGGTCGGCGCGGCGAACATGCTGAAGCTGCGCGCGAGCACGGGCACGCTGGGCGACCAGAACATCGGCGACTTCGCCTTCTCGGCGCCAGTCGCGTCGAACATCAACTACATCTTCGGCGGCTCGGTCAACACCGGCGCGACGCAGACGGTGCTCGTCAACGAGAACCTCAAGTGGCAGAGCAACCGCTCGAGCGACATCGGGCTCGATCTCGGCGTCCTCGACAACGTGCTGACGCTGACCGCCGACTACTACAGCAACAAGGTCTCGAACCTCCTCGTCAACGTTCCGATCCCGGGGAGCCTCGGCTCGGCAAGCAATCCGCTCGTGAACGCCGGGACGATGAACAACGCCGGCGTCGAGCTCGGGCTGACGCATCGCCTGGACCGCGGCGACTTCCGCCTCAATTCGACACTCAACGTCAGCACGGCGAAGAACCGCGTCACCGGGCTCGGAAATGGCGGCCAGCCGATCTTCGCCGGCTCGTACGGCGAAGCGCGCACCGCGGTCGGCCAGCCGATCGGCGAGTGGTTCGTGCGCCAGACCTGCGGGATCTTCCAGTCGGCCGCGGAGGTCACGGCGCACAAGGCGCAGCCGGGCGCGCAGCCCGGCGACGTCTGCTACGTCGACCGGAACAAGGATGGCGTCATCAACGACGACGACCGCTACAACGCCGGCAACGGCATCCCGAAGCTCACCAGCGGCCTGTTCCTCGACAGCCATTACAAGGCCTTCGACGTCGGGCTGAACCTCGTCGGCAAGTATGGCTACAAGATCTTCAACGCCGTGCGGATCCAGACCGACCGGATGGACGACCTCGGCAACGTGCGCGCGGGCTACAACCCGTGGACGCCGCAGAACCACAGCCGGACAACGCCGATCGCGCTCTTCAACAACAACGGGCCGGCTGCCGCGCGCGCCACATCGAACGCGTACGGGCTCTCCGATCGCTGGCTCGACAAGGGTGATTTCACCCGGATCCAGAACCTGATCGTCGGGTACACGCTACCGCAGAGCGTCATGGCCCGCTTCGGCGCCACCACCACGACCAACGCCCCGCGCGTCTACCTGAACATCCAGAACCTCCACACCTTCACGTCCTATCCCAACTGGGACCCGGATGTGCTCGGCCTCGGCAACCCCCTGGCTCGCGGTGAGGATGATGGCGTCACGTATCCGACGCCGCGCACCGTGACCTTCGGCGTGGACGTCCGCTTCTGATGCGGACGACTCGTGCAGTGCGCCACCGCGCCGGCCAAAGCCAAACTTCCTCGGGGATTCCCCACATGCGAGCTCGTGCTCTCCTTCCCGCTCTCGTCCTCGCCGGCGCCGCGTTAGGCTGCCGCGCGGACGTCAATCTCACCAACCCGAACGCCCCCACCGCCGCGACATTCTGGCGAACGTCGACCGACGCGCAGCAGGGGCTGACCGCGGCGTACCAGACGCTCAACTACCTCGGCACCTTCCTGCGCTGGCAGGCCTTCAGCTACGACATCCGCTCCGACGAAGGGACGAGCTTCAGCCCGTGGACGGATCTCGCCAACCAGAGCAAGTTCGCCTTCGCGAACTACGATTTCCCGACCGTCCACGACTCGTGGTACGACTCGTACACCGGCATCTATCGGGCGAACCAGGTGATCGCCCGCGTCCCGGGCATTCAGATGGACCCCGCGACGCGCGACCGGTATGTCGGCGAAGCGAAGTTCCTGCGCGGGTTGTACTACTATCACCTGATCACCCTCTTCGGGGGGAACATCCCGCTGCTGACGCAGCCGTCGCAGGTCAGCGACCGCCCCGGCCCCGCCGGCGACGCCGCGATCTGGGCGCAGATCGAGAAGGACTTCACCGATGCGGCCGCGGTGCTTCCGGCGCAGACGATGCAGCAGTCGGGCGGCCACGCGGTGAAGGGCTCGGCGCAGGGGATGCTCGGCAAGGCGCTCCTCCAGCAGCGGAAGTGGTCCGCGGCGGCGACGGCGCTCCAGCCGATCGTGCAGGGCCAGGCCGGCGGCTTCTCGCTCGTCACAAACTACGCCGACCTGTTCAACAGCAACGGCAACAACACCAACGAGTCGCTGTTCGAGACGCAGACGGGCGACCCGAACCTGTGCGCCTCGCAGGGAGTGTGCGGGCTGAACATCGCGCGCATGGTCGGGCCCTGCGGGCCGAGCTACTGCGACGGGCGTCCGACGCGCTGGTTCTTCCAGCAGTTCCTCATCGACTCCACCACCGACAAGAAGGTGGACCCGCGCGCGCAGGCGACGCTCTTCTTCTACCAGGGCCCGGACACCCCCGTGCACGGCCTCACCTGGGCGCAGCGCGCGGCGGGGCCGGACGGTCCGGCATATCGGGACACGACGGCGATCTACTTCGCCAAGTACAGCGAGTACTACCTCCCCGGCGCCCCGACCGACATCCAGTGGGACGCGCCGCTGAACTACAAGATCCTGCGCTACGCCGACGTCCTGCTGATGTACGCCGAAGCGCTGAATGAGCAGGGCCAGACGGCGCAGGCGCTGCCGTACATCAACCAGGTCCGCGCGCGCGCGCACCTGGCGCCACTCGCGGTGCTGTCGCAGTCCGCGATGCGCGACGCGATCCTGCACGAGCGACTTCTCGAGTTCGGCCTCGAGACCTCGCGCTGGACGGACCTCGAGCGACAGAACCTGCTCACCGCGGCGTACCTGCCGACGCTCATCGCGCACGACGACGAGTTCCGCAACTTCGTGCCCGGGAAATCGGAGCGATACCCGATCCCGACGAGCGAGTTGAACCTGAACCCGAACCTCAAGCAGAACCCGGGCTGGTGACGCGGACTCGCGTCACGTGACATCACGCTCGGCGCTGTCATGGGGGCTGGCCGTGTGGCTCTGTGGATGCCACGCGGCCAGCCCGTCCGGCCCGCGGCCCCCGGTCGTCGTACGAGACGCGGTCCGCGGGGTGCACGACCCCGCCGCGATCCGCGCGAACGGAATGGTCTGGCTCTACTCCACCGGACCGGGAATCCCGATCCGCCGCTCCGTCGATCTGGTCCACTGGGACACCGCCGGTCGCGTCCTCGCGTCGGCGGTCCCCGACTGGGCGACAGCCGCTGTGCCGGGGGTGCAGTTCCCCTGGGCGCCGGACATCTCGCTCTTCGACGGCCGCTACCACCTCTACTACTCGCTCTCGACCTTCGGCAGCCAGCGCTCGGTGATCGCACTCGCGACCAACGCCGCGCTCGACCCGGCGGACGCGCGCTACCGATGGACGGACGAGGGCGAGGTGCTCGCGTCGTCTCCCGGTGCGAGCAGCTTCAACGCGATCGACCCGAACGTCGCCTTCGACGAGCTTGGGCGTCCGTGGCTCGCGTGGGGATCCTTCTGGGGCGGCATCAAGCTGCACCGGCTCGACGCGGCCACCGGCAAGCTGTCCCTCACCGATACCGCCACCTGGTCGCTCGCCGCGCGCGCCGGAATCGGCGCGACCAGCGGACCCACCGACGCACAGGCGATCGAGGCGCCGTTCATCGTCCATCACGGCGCGTACTTCTATCTCTTCGCGTCGTTCGACCTCTGCTGCCGCGGCTCGTCGAGCACCTACAACGTGCGCGTCGGCCGCGCGACGACGATCACCGGTCCCTATGTCGATGCGACCGGCGTCGCGATGACCGATGGCGGCGGACCGATCGTGCTCCAGGGACTCGGCCGCGTCCGCGGGCAGGGACACTGCGCCGTGATCTCCGACGCGAAGGGCGACTACATGCTGCACCACTTCTACGACGACCTCGCGGGTGGAACGCCGACGCTGCAGGTTCGTCCGATCACCTGGACCGCCGACGGCTGGCCCGTCGTCGGCGAGCCGCTCGCACCCCCGCCATCGAGCTGAGATGATGCGAAAGATCACCGAGAGATCGCGGCCGGCGCGCGCCGCGTCGCTCTGCCTGACGTTCGCGCTGCTCCTCGCCGCGCGTCCCGGCGGCGCGCAGGTCGGCGACGTCCGCGACGTTCCCGATCCGGCGGTGATCCGCGACGGTGCCGCGTACTACATCTTCGCGACCGGTCCGGGGATCCCGATCCGGCGCTCGACGGATCTCGTTCACTGGAAGCTGATCGGCCGCGTCTTCCGGGATTCGACGCCGCCATGGGCGCAGTCCGCGGTCCCGGGGACGCAGTATCCGTGGGCGCCCGACATCTCGCTGATCGGCGGCCGCTATCACCTCTACTACGCCCTCTCCACCTTCGGCGGCCAGCACTCGGTGATCGCGCTCGCCACCAACGCGACCCTCGATCCGAAGAGTCCGCGCTATCGCTGGAAGGACGAAGGACCCGTGCTCGAGTCGAAGCCCGGCGACGCCTTCAACGCCATCGACCCGGCGGCGATCGTCGACGAGCACGGCGTACCATGGCTGACCTGGGGCTCCTTCTGGGGCGGGATCAAGCTGCGGCGCCTCGATGCGAAGACGGGCAAGCTGTCCGCCGTTGATACGACGACCTACTCGCTCGCGGCGCGCGCCGGGCCGGACGCGACGCACGGGCCGCTCGAGACGCAGGCGATCGAAGGGCCGTACATCGTCAGGCACGCCGGCTGGTACTACCTGTTCGTGTCCTTCGACAAGTGCTGCGAGGGCACGCGCAGCAACTACAACGTCCGCGCCGGACGTGCGCGGACGATCACGGGCCCGTACTTCGACCGCGACAGCGTTCCGATGACGGAGGGCGGCGGTACGCTCGTCCTCGCGAGCCACGGCGTCGTCCGCGGCCCGGGGCACAACTCCGTGCTCACCGACGGCGCGAAGTACTACATCGTGCATCACTACATCAACGCGACGGAGGGCCCCGCCTCGCCCGATGCGCCGCTCGCGATCCCGCGTAGCCTGGAGATTCGTCCGCTCTACTGGGCCTGGGCCGGCTGGCCGGTCGCCGGTGACCCGCTCACTCCGCCAGTCGCCGCCGCCCCGGCCGACCGCCGCCGTTAGGCGGCGCGTGCGCTAGTCGGGCGCGAACGTCCGCGGCTCGGCGCTCGCGAGCGTCGCGGGCTGATCCTCCTTGCGCAGGAGACAGTTCCCGATCGCGAGCCGCTCGATGTCTGTCCCCATGAAGCAGCGGTACGCGTCCTCCGGCGTGCACACGATCGGCTCGCCGCGGACGTTGAAGCTGGTGTTGACGAGCACTCCGCACCCGGTCCGCGACTTGAACTCCGTCAGCAGCGCGTGGAACCGCGCGTTGGTCTCGCGGTGCACGGTCTGCACGCGGGCCGAGTGATCCACGTGGGTGACCGCCGGGATGCCCTGGCCACCTCCCTCGCTGTGATGCGCCGCCGCGACCGGCGCGACGAGCATCATGTAGGGGCTCGCCACGTCGAGGTCGAACCACTCGCGCGCGTCCTCCGCGAGCACCGCCGGGGCGAAGGGGCGGAAGGACTCGCGCCGCTTCACCTTCAGATTCAGCTGCCGCTGCATCGCGGGGTTGCGCGCGTCGCCGAGGATCGAGCGCGCGCCGAGCGCCCGTGGTCCGAACTCCATGCGCCCCTGAAACCAGCCGACCGCCATCCCCCTCGACAGATCCACCGCGACGGTGCGGAGCAGCGCCTCGTCCTCGAGGCGCTCGAAGCGCGCGCCGAGCGCGGCGAGTCGCTGCTCGATCTCGTCCTCGGTGAAACCCGGCCCGAGAAAGGCGCCGCGCATCGTGTCCGCCGCGTCGTCGCTCGCACGCGACGCGCCAAGATGGAGATGATGCGCCGCGAGCGCCGCGCCTAACGCGCCGCCCGCGTCTCCCGCCGCCGGCTGGATCCAGATCCTCCGGAACCGTCCGTCGCGCAGCACATGGCCGTTGGAAACGCAGTTCAGCGCGACTCCGCCCGCGAGGCAGAGATTCTCGCACCCGCTCTCGACGGCGAGGGCGCGCGTCATCCGCAGCACGACCTCGTCCGTCACGCGCTGGATCGACGCGGCGAGATCCTTGTGGCGGGCGAGAATCGGCTCGTCGGGACGTCGAGGCGGGCCGTCGAAGAGCGCGTGGAAGCGCTCGTTGGTCATCGTCAGCCCGCGCGTGTACTCGAAGTAGCGGAGGTCGAGCCGGAAGCTGCCGTCGGCCTTGAGGTCGATGAGGTTGTCGAGGATCCGCTGGGCATGCCGCGGCTCGCCGTACGGCGCGAGTCCCATGACCTTGTACTCGCCCGAATTCACCCGGAATCCGGTGTACTGCGTGAACGCCGAGTAGAGGAGCCCGAGCGAGTGCGGAAAGCGCAGCTCCCTGCCCAACGTTATCCGGTTGCCGTCCCCGATTGCGGTCGACGTCGTCGTCCACTCGCCGACGCCGTCGAGGGTGAGGACCGCCGCCCGGCGGAAGGGCGAAGGATAGAAGGCGCTCGCCGCGTGGCTCAGGTGGTGCTCCGAGAACCGCAGCTTGTGCCGCACGTCGGCCGACGGGTCGATGCGCGCGAGCTCCTCCTCGAGCAGCCGGCGCTGGAACAGCTTCCCACGCAGCCAGAGCGGCATCGCGGCGCTAAAGGAGCGGAATCCTCGCGGCGCCTCGGCGAGGTACGTCTCCAGCAGCCGCTCGAACTTCAGGAACGGCTTCTCGTAGAAGACGACGAGATCGACGTCGCGGAGCGCGAGTCTTCCCTCGGCCAGACAGTAGCGGATCGCCTCGGTCGGGAACGACGCATCGTGGCGTCGTCTCGAGAACCGCTCCTCCTGCGCGGCGGCGAGGGCGTGGCCGTCGCGCACGAGCGCCGCGGCGCTGTCGTGGTAGAACGCCGAGATGCCGAGGATGTTCACTCCGTCCCCGTCAGAACAGCGTGTAGATCAGCGGGCCGAGTGCGGAGCCCCCGGCCACGATCACGAGCCCCATGACCACGAGGAGGACGACGATGACCGGCAGCAGCCAGTAGCGCTTCCTGCGCCGCATGTAGCGCCAGAGCTCTGCGAGAAAGTCGAGCATCGTCGCTCAGAATTGCTGCGACCAGGAGTCCGCGGCCGGCGGCTCCTCGCGCTGCACCCAGTAGCTCGCCGCGCCGCGCTCGATCCGGCGGCGCAGCGGATCGCGGCCGGTGAGCCGCATGAGCAGGGCAATCGGCGTCAGCACCACAACCCAGAGCACGCCGAGGACGACCGGGTTCACGATCCGCTCCATCGCCCGGCCGAGTCGTGTCCAGAGCACGTTCGGCCGATGCAGCGCCCGCGGGTAGAGGATCGCGACGGCGAGCAGCACCCCGCCGGCGATGGCGGCCGGGACGCCGCGCCCGCCCCGCACATGCGAGTACGCCGCGTACGCGAGCAGCACCGCGCCGATCGTCAGCCCGAAGCCGCGATCGCTCGACGCGGTCGCGTCGCGGGACAGGCGCCGCTCGACCATCTCGTCGGGAGTCATTGGTGGAGGTGCTGCATCAGCTGGCTGGCGCCGGGGTGGTCGGGAGCGACGCGCTGCAGCGCGGTCAGCACCGCGCGTGCCTTCTCCTCCTGATCGGTGAGCATGTACGCGAGCGCGAGCTCGTAGAGCGCGGTCGGATCGCGCGGTGATCGGTCGCGGCGTTGCTCGAGCTCGGGGAGCTCGGTGGCCGCGACGTACCGCCCCTCGGCGCGGCGGTCGCCCGGCGCGAGCACCGCCGCCTGCCGGAGGTGAGGCAGCGCCTCGTCACGCTGTCCCCGCTTCAGCAGCAGCTGCCCGACGATCTGCTCCCCGGCCGCCGTTTCCCGCCGTGCGAGCGCGCGCTGCGCGTAGCCTAACGCTTCGTCGTCGCGGCCCAGGCGACGCGACAGCTCGGCGAGCTCCAGCAACGGCTCTGGCGAATAACGATACTCGCCCGCCAGCGCCAGCGCCGCGCGCGTGGCGACGTCGTCGTTGCGCGCGGTGTCCGCCGCTCCCCGCAGCCGCTCCATCGCGTCGGGCCAGGTGACCTGGCCGAGCACGATGCCCTGCGCCAGCGCCGTCACCAGGTCGCGGGGCCGCAGCGTGTCGACCATCGCCGTGCGCTCGGCCCCGCGCGGACGAAACGGCCAGCCCGACACGAGGCGATCGGTGCGCATGACGGCGACGAGCGAATCGACTGGCGTCACGGCGAGCGAGTGCCGTGCGTCGTTCGCCGCGACGGGTGCCGTCCAGTCCCCGATCATGTGCCGGCTGCGCATCGCGTCGTAGAACGCGCTCGCGATCACGAAGTAGCCGTCGAGATTCGGGTGCAGGTGCTCCAGGATCAGCGTGTGCCCTGGGATGCCTCCCGGTGACGCCTGCTCGATCGCGCGCTGGGTCTCGACGACGATCGCGCCGTGCCGTGCCGCTTCCTCGCGAATGATCTGGTTCATCGCTTCCGGCGCGCGGAAGCGCAGGGGATCGCGCTCCTTCGCTTCGCGATACGCGGCGCGGGCGCGCGACGTGTCACCCGCCGCGTCGAGCCGTTGGCCCAGGGCGTAGTACGCCGCGGCCGAATCGGTATCGGCCGCGTCGGGACCGGCGAGGGGCGGCTGATCGCGCTCGTCGCTCACCAGCGTGCCGATCAGCACGGGAACGCCGCGCTCGTGGTAGCGCGACAGCAGCTCGGCGAGGTTCGCGCGAAACTGGGCGAGGCCCTCACGATAGCGCGGCGAGCCGAGCGGGATGCGCTGACCTCCGGACATCAGCTCCATCACCGTGCGCGGCGCACGTCCGTCCGACGACGACCCGCGCGCGATTCGCCCCACGACGTTCGTCAGCAGCTGCACGATGCGCGAGCGTCGGGCGAAGAGATAGCCGCGGACGAGCGCGCGGTGCGCGCCGAACCCCCGCGACGAGCCGACGCCGAACACGCCGTAGTACTCGTTGTGCCCCGTGTAGATCAGCACCGCGTCGGGACGCTGCGCGAGGATGTCCGGGACCTGATCGAGGAGCGTGTACGAGTTGATCCCCGTCAGCGCCGTGTTGACGACCTCGATGTCGCGGTCGGGATAGGTCGCCTGGAGACGCTGCTCGAGCATCCGCGAGGGCATCCCGCCATGACCGTACGGAAAGCCCTGGGCCGACGACTCGCCCTGGAAGACGATGCGGTACGTTCGCGGCGTCCGCTGCGCGCGAAAGAACTCGATCGCCGGAGTGGGAACGAACGGTCCGCCGGCGAGATAGCGTCGCGCCATCTCCGGGTTCGGCAGCAGATAGTCCGTGTGCCCCGGCGCGACGACAAACACGGGATAGCTGCCGCCGTACCCCGCCACGCGCAGGACGATCTCCAGCACGCCGAGCAGGATCCATGGCATCGCGAGAGCGACGGCGACGACGAGCCGCCGCGCGCGGTTATCTGTTCGCCGGACCACTCGTCGACGCGCGTGCCGCCTGACGGTAGAACCATGACGACGGGACGCGCTGTCTTCCGATCCCCGGACCTTCGACGTCGAGCTCCATCGCCATCGGACCGTAGGCCTGGAAGAAGGTGATCGTCACCGGGTGCAGCCCCGCCTGCAGCGCGATCTGACCCGACGACTCCGTCGTCTTCGGCGATTGCCCCACCGACCAGAACACGTTGCGGTCGCCGATCCACATCGCCGAGCCGTCGTCGGAGAGCGCGGTGAAGGTGTAGACGCCCGTGCGCGGGACACGGATGTAACCTGTCCAGCGGAAGGAGAAGTTCTCGTTCGTGTCGCGCGGCGCGAGCGAGATGTCGAGCGTCGTTCCCGTCTTCTTCGGCTTCACGTCGTCGGGGAGCGGCGCGGGATGCTCGACCGCCCAGCGCACCGGCCAGTTCATCCGGAACGCGGGCTCGCGCGTGGTGTCGGCGCGGTACTCGTATTCGAGGCCGCGCACGATGCCGCGCCCGGGCGCGGTCATCACCGGCGCGCGTCCCGGTCCCTTCACGTAGTCGACCCGTCCCTCCGGCGCCGCGGTCGCGGCTCCGT
>JABFXM010000199.1 GCA_013361745.1 Gemmatimonadaceae bacterium
GGCGGAGAGGGGCCAGCCGTCGGTGAGGATGCGCACGTCGAGCGAGGTCATCATGTGGCAGATGACGCGCGGGCGCTTCGATGCGGAGCTCGTGTTCGTCGCCATGCCTAACGATCCACCGTGGACATCTGCCGTTCGTTGTAGCGCGGGCCCGAGACCTTCTCCGGCGCGAGCGCGCTGTCGAGCGCCGCCATCTCCTCGCGCGACAGCGTCACATCCGCCGCGGCGACGTTCTCCTCGAGGTAGCCGCGGCGCTTCGTGCCGGGGATCGGGACGATGTCGTCCCCCTTGTGGAGGAGCCAGGCGAGGGCGATCTGCCCGGGCTTCACCCCCTTCTTCGCCGCGACGTCGCGCACCGCCTGCGCGGCGCGCACGTTGGCGTCGAAGTTCGCTCCCTGGTAGCGCGGGTCGCCGCGCCGGAAATCGCCCTCCGGGTACTCCTCGGCGCGCTTCACGTCGCCGGTGAGGAATCCCCTGCCTAACGGCGCGAAGGGGACGAGCCCGATCTCGAGCTCGCGGAGCAAGGGGATGATCCGCGGCTCGAGGTTCCGCTCCCAGAGCGAGTACTCGCTCTGGAGCGCCGAGATCGGGTGCACCGCATGCGCGCGGCGGATCGTCTGCTCGCCCGCCTCGGAGAGGCCGAGGAAGCGCACCTTTCCCTCCTTCACGAGCTCGCCCATCGTCCCGACAACGTCCTCGATCGGAACGGTCTTGTCGACGCGATGCTGATAGATCAGATCGATGTGATCGGTGCGCAGCCGCCTGAGCGATCCCTCGACAGCCTCGCGGATGTGCGCCGGCCTGCTGTCGACGCCGGCGATCTTGCCCCCGGCGTCGAACTTGAAGCCGAACTTGGTGGCGATGACGACGCGGTCGCGCGCACCGCCTCCGAGCTGCTCGAGCGCCCGCGCGAGCAGCTCCTCGTTGCGAAAGGGCCCGTACGCCTCCGCGGTATCGAGGAAGGTGCAGCCGAGCTCGATCGCGCGATGGATGGTCGCGATGGACTCGCGCTCGTCGCGCTCCTCGGGCGCGCCGTAGGCGTGGCTCATCCCCATCAGGCCGAGGCCGATGGCGGAGGCCTGGAGGCCCTGAGAGCCTAACGTTCGTGTTGGAAGCATCCTTGGTGTGCTGGAGGCTGAAGGCAGGAGGCTGGAGGCTACTGCGACCCAGCGGCGGGGTGGCCTCCAGCTTCCAGCCTCCTGCTTCCAGCCCTCAGTGCGAGGACAGTCGAATGAACGCCAGCGCGTTGTTCGGATTCATCGGGATCACCAGCTGGTTCGCGCCGGAGTCGTAGCACATCGAGGCGGCGCTCGGGATGTTCTGCGCGATCAGCTCGGCCTTCTTTCCCGGGCGGATGCGCGAGACGCCGCCGTTGCGGACGCTGCTCACGTACTTCGTCCCGTCCTTCATGATGACGAGCCCGTCGCTGCCCGGCTGCGCCGCATGCTCCGTCTTCAGCAACTTGCCGGCCGTCGAGAAGGTCAACACCGCGTCGTCCCCCGTGTTCACGACGACGACGTTTCCCTGCGTGTCGAAGGCGACCCCGTTCGGCAGGTTGAGCGGCTGGCCCTGGAGGAACACCGTCGGTGACCCATTCGGCGCGATCTACCAGACCTGGAAGGTCGCGGGGTCGGGGGGCTGGCTGGTCCCGCCCAGGGTGCGCGTCCCGTAGATCGTCCCGTCGCTCGCGACCGCGATGTCGTTGATCCATTCGACGCCGGGGAGCCGCCACTCCCCCGCCGGCGCGCCGGTCTTCATGTCGAAGGCGCGGATCACGGCGACGCTCGTGTCGCTCGGCGACGTCCCGCCGTCGCGGTCGGCGACGTACAGCTTCCCGTTGACGATGTCGCTCCCGTACGGCTCGTTGAGCACGAGCGCGGGGGTCAGCTTCGCGCGATCGGCCGGCGCCTGCACGCCGATCCAGCGCGCGGTGTGCACCGAGCCGTCGTGGTTGATGAACGACACGAACGCGTCGTTCGTCTCCACGTTCTGCGGCATGACGCGGTTCGGCACGACGATGACGCCGCGCGTCGCGTCGTACGAGCAGCTCTCCGCCGAGTAGATCGCGCCGTAGACCTTCACGTTCGACGACATCGGCGCGAAGGTGGCGTTGGGCGCCGGCGTCGTCGGGAGGCCGAGGGCGTTGCCGGTGACGTAGGGCTGCGACGTGGGCTGCGGCTGCTGGGCGGCGCTCGGCTGCGCCGCCAGGGCGAGCGCGGCGGCGAGCGATGCGGTCTTCTTCATCGTTGCGTGCTCCGGGATTCTCGTATGCCGAAGCTTGGCGAATTGGAGAGACGGGGCGCAACTGCGGCCGGGATCTGGCTGGTTCGCGGGGAGGTGGGGAGCCGGGGGAGAACGGCCGGGGAGAACCACATCATGTTGGGATGTGGTCTCCCCGAATCCTCCCAACCCTCCCGATCTCCCTGCGGACAGCTACCGAGACGTTCCAGCAGCAGAGCCGTGACTTGCTCCGCCTTCCGGTGGTCTCTCTCCGCATGAGATACCGCGGCCGCATCGCCCCGACCCCGACCGGCGACCTCCACGTCGGCCACGCGCGCACCTTCGTCTCCGCGTGGCGCCGCGCCGAGGCCGCGCACGGCGAGCTCGTCCTGCGCATCGAGGATCTCGATCCGCTGCGCTGCCGGCTCGAGTACACCGAGCGCGCGATCGAGGATCTCGAATGGCTCGGCGTGCGCTGGACCGAAGGCCCGGTGCACCAGTCACGCCGTCGCGACGTGTACGAGTCGGTGTGGCGCCGGCTGCGCGACGCCGGCGTCATCTATGCGTGCACCGCCTCACGGCGCGAGGTACGCGACGCCGCGCACGCGCCGCACGACGACGAGGAGGGAACGGAGCCGATCTTCCCGCCCGAGTTGCGTCCCGCGCTCGGCGCCGGACGCGACGCGGCGTCGCCGGCGGGAGTCGTCTGGCGCTTCCGCGTTCCCGACGGTGAGGTGATGCGCTTCTCCGACGCGCGCCATGGTGCGCAGCGCTTCGTCGCGGGCGTCGACTTCGGCGACTTCGTCGTCTGGCGCAAGGACGACGTCCCTGCCTACGAGCTCGCCGTCGTCGCCGACGACGTCGCCATGGGGATAACCGAGGTCGTGCGCGGCGAGGATCTCCTCCGCTCGACGGCGCGGCAGCTCCTGATCTACCGCGCGCTCGGCGCGACGCCGCCGGCCTGGTGCCACCTGCCGCTGGTGCGCGACGCGCATGGACGGCGGCTGGCGAAGCGGCATGACGCGCTCTCGGTGCGCGAGCTGAGAGCGCGCGGGCTGACGCCGGAGGAAGTGCTCGCGTCAGGCAGCGACGGCGACGCGCGGCGGGCGAGCGCCTGAGCGACGCGACGGCTTCGCCGATGCTGCAGGCGACGCTGCAACGACAGGAACGACAATCTTCACGGATTTGAACCGCGATTCACACGGATACGGCCAAGTATCCGTGTGAATCGCTCTTCCAATTCGTGTGATCGTAGTTCCGATCATCTCAACTCGATCACGACGACGGACCACGCCGGGAGCGCGACGCTCAGCGTCCCTCCCGCCACCCGCGCCCCGCTGAACGGCGCCGGC
>JABFXM010000071.1 GCA_013361745.1 Gemmatimonadaceae bacterium
GACCGAATACCGCGCCCCGCCAATCGCGTCCACCGTCGACCGCGACCGACACCGCCCCGGCGCTGGTGCCGGCGGGCTACGGCACACTGCGCCAGGACGACATCGCGCTCAAGCTGCAGGTCGACCAGGTGCAGGTGCGCGCGATCCCGCTCGACGAGGCGGTGATCCGCGTGCTCGCGCCGGATTCCTACCGCTCGCTGCACGGGCTGCGGGAGAGCAAACGCGAGGCGATCGACCGCTTCGCCGGACGCTACCTGCTGCGCGAGCGGAACGTCTGGCTGGTGAGCTTCTACGGGCTCGCTCCGGATGCGCGCTTCCAGCCGGGCGAGCTGACGCTGAGCGTCTCCGGACGCGATTACCGCCCGCTGGAGATCCTTCCGCTCAGCACGGGGTTCGGCGAGCAGCGGCTGGCGCAGCGCGAGACGCAGACCGCGCTCTACCTCTTCGGCGACGGCGTCAACCTCAGCCAGCCGATCGTCGCCCGGATGCAGGGGCGCGAGGACCCGTCGTGGGCGGACATCCTGCAGCGGATCGAGCAGGAGCGGGCGCTGATCCGCGGCCGCGCCGCGCGCGGCGCGCCGGGCGCAGGCCGTTAGGCACGGCGGGCCTCAGATCGTATCGGTGACGCCGGCGTCCGGCGCCTCCTGCGACGCGCGCTCGACCGCCACCTCGGGCGCCTTGTCGCCGATGATGGCGATCGCGCGGCTGCTCTTCTCGAGGTACTTCTCGCGCATCACCAGCTGACCGTCCACCACCATGCGGTGGCCGCGGGCGATCACCTCGCGGATGTCGAGCGATTCGCGATCGAGCACGAGGATGTCGGCATCGCACCCGACGGCGAGGTGGCCCTTCCGCTCGAGCTTGAGCACCGTCGCCGGATTCCTCGTTACGAGGCCGAGCACGAGCTCCAGCGGGTGGCGATGGTCGACGACGAGCCCCTGGATCTGGCGGAAGAAGATGTCCGGCGTCGAGGAATCCGCGTCGGAGGAGATGGTCAGCCGCTCGACGGGCCCGCCATGATCGAGGTAGAAGCGCAGCCATTTCGCGATGTCCTGCTCCACGCAGTCGAAGTCGACGTGCGCGCCCTTCTTCGCGAGGTCGATCGCCTCGCGCAGCAGCTTCTCGTTCCGCTGCACGTGGGTCGGGTAGAGCCATTCCGGCTTGACCTGGAAGTCGTCGATCAGCTCGCGGAGGGGACGCAGGCGCACGTCCTCCTCGCCGACGTGGAAGTGCGTGACCCCCGCCTTTTCCGAGAGCAGGCCGCCCACGTGCGCATCGCGCACCAGCTTTGCGAGCTCCTGCGCCGACTGATTCAGTCCGCGCTCGTCGGAGACGGCCACCTCGCCGGCGCCGACGATCTCCTCGACGAAGAGCATGTCCTCGCGGACGGAGCCCATGAGCGTCGTCGGCGGCACGTTGTAGCCGCCGGTCCACATCCGCGCGGTCATCCCCTCGATGCCGAGCGCCTTCACGCGCGCGAGGAGCCCCTCTATCGTCTTCATCGTCGTGTCGACGCCGAGGGTTCCGACGACGGTCGTCACACCGGCGCGGAGTATCTCGCGCGGGAACAGCATCGGCGTCTGCAGGGCGAGGCTCCCTTCCCCGCTCCCACCGAGCAGATGCTCGTGCGGGTCGATGAACCCGGGGACGACGATGCAACCCGTCGCGTCGACGACCTCGTAGTCGCAGCCTAACGCGTCGAGGGCGCGGCGGTCGACCTGGCCGATCTTCTCGACGCGCTCGTTGATGACGAGCACCGAGCCCCGGCCGCGCGGAACAGGATCGTGGATCTCGCCGTTCTCGATGAGGATGAACATCGCGTCTCGCTCCGGATTCGTCACACCGACAAGGGGCAGAATCCAGACCAGACGGGTCCGCGATGCAGCCGCCGTCGATGACGGGTCGAAGTCGGGCCGCAGAACGCTTATGATTGGTCGGCACCGCCGGCGACGCACGCCGCCCGAGCGGGGCGCCACACTTCCACAGGATCGGACGATGGCACTACTTCCCCTGCGGTCGCTCACCGACAGGCCGGTCGAGCGGATCGAGCGCGAGTGGCTCGACAGGATCGCCGACGCGCTCGCGAAGCCCGACTGCGAC
Organism: Gemmatimonadaceae bacterium; assembly: GCA_013361745.1. Lineage (GTDB taxonomy): Bacteria > Gemmatimonadota > Gemmatimonadetes > Gemmatimonadales > Gemmatimonadaceae > JABFXC01. The sequence goes on from JABFXM010000071.1 coordinate 2,101, forward strand.
CGGGCGCTGCTCTGCCGGACGGTCCTCGCCGAGCTGCTGATGCCCGAGTACGCGGCGAACTGGGAGACCGCGCTCGCCGATGCGAAGGTCCCGGCGGGAACGCGCCTCGCGCTCGCGGCGCTCGACCCGCGCAACGTGACGCTCGAGCCCGAGTACTACGCCGACTGCGACGACGCGCGCTTCCAGCGCGTGAAGCCGCTGCTCTGGCTCTGGTACTCCTTCGACCGCTCCCTCCTCGGCGGGCAGGCGGTGGACCTGGGCGTGCGGCTGCGACGGATCCTCGCCGGCCACATCTTCAGACGGTGCGGCGCGAACTTCAAGGCGTTCCAGCACGTCGAGTTCTCCTTCGGCTACAACATGGACGTGGGCGACGACGTCGTCGTCCACCGGCACGTGCTCCTCGACGATCGCGGGGGGATCCGGCTCGGCAACAAGGTCTCGATCAGCGACTACGCCAACATCTACAGCCACACCCACAGCATCGTCGAGCAGAAGGATGTGACGAACGCGGTGACGGTGCTCGAGGACGGGGTGCGGATCACCTACCACGCGACCGTGCTCGCCGGGGTGCACGTCGGCCAGCAGGGGATGGTCGGCGCGGTGGCGGTGGCGACGAAGGACGTCCAGCCGTACCACGTGAACGTCGGGATTCCGGCGAAGAGCGTGCGGGTGAAGCCTAACGCTCCGCAGGCGAACGACTGCCTCCCGGCGGCGCGAGCGCGGCGGCGGGAAGACACCTGACGAAGGGGTCAGGGGTCAGGGGTCAGGGGCCAGGGGTCAGGGGCCAGGGGTCAGGGGTCGGGGGTCAGCGGGCGGGGGTGCGCTCAGAACACCCGCAGCACGTCCTCCACGGGGCCGGCGTCGCCGGTCGAGAGCAATTGCACGATCTCGGCGAGCGAGGCGCGCTCGCGCGGCCAGGCGAAGCGCTTCATCGCGGCACCCACCTCGAGCCACTCATAGGCCTGGTGCTCGGGGCCGAGCGTGACCTCGCTTGCCTCCGCGACGAATGCGGCGAAGACCACCGCGAGCTGCACCGTCCGCAGCTTGTGCAGGTAGAACGGGGCGACCGTGACGTTGTACAGCCGCTCGACGGCGAGGCCGGTCTCCTCGCGCACCTCGCGCACCGCCGCGTACTCGGGCTCCTCGCCCGGCTCGATGCGGCCATGCACCGTCTCCCACGCGGTGGGGCAGCGCGTATCGGGCGCGCGCTGCACGACGAGCACCCGCCAACCCGAGGGGAGCGGTCGAATGACGAAGACGTCGACGGTACCGACGGAGACGTGTGCCATGTGCGGTGCGCTCGAGAAATGAGCCCGCAAGATAACGTCGTCACGGATCGAGGAGCTCGAAGTCGTCGAGCGACGTGACGGTCGGGCGCGCGAACCCCTCTCGCGCGCGGCGGACCAGTGCCTCGGTCGGCGGCGGAAGCGGCATGTCGAGCACGCGCCCGACCTCGGCGATCGA
>JABFXM010000599.1 GCA_013361745.1 Gemmatimonadaceae bacterium
GCGACGCCATCCGTCGCGACTCGATCGCACGAGCGCGGGCCGCCTTCGTCGCCGACTCCGTCGCGCGCGTCTACGCGTACCGCGACACGGCGAAGATCCGCGTCTGCGCCGGTGGGGACGTCACCCTGGGCACGAACCTCGACACGACGTGGACCGTGTTCGCGGCGCGCAAGCTGAAGCGCCCCGTGCCGGCGCTTCCCGCGCCCGCGAGCCTCGTCGCGCCTCTTCGTCCGCTCTTCGCCGGCGCCGACGTCGTCCTGCTCAACGTCGAGGGAGCCATCGGCGAGGGTACGCCGTCGATCGACAAATGCGCGAACACGACGAGCGGCTGCTACGCGCTCCGCATGCCTCCCGCCGCGGCGCGCGCAATCCGCGGCGCGAGCCAGGGGATCGTCGTCGCGAACCTCGCGAACAACCACGCGCGCGACGCCGGCGCGGAGGGGCTGCGCGAGACCGTGCGCCGCCTGACCGAAGCCGGCGTCGTCGTCACCGGGGTCGACACGCTGCCGACGCTCGTGCCGACGCGTCACGGCGACACCCTTGCCGTGCTCGGCTTCGCGACGTCGGGACCGCCTAACGATCTGCGCGATCTCGAGGCGGTGCGCCGCCACGTCGCGCGCGCGGTGGCGTCGTATCGCCGGGTCATCGTGACGATGCACCTCGGCGCCGAGGGCGCTGGAGCGCAGCGGACGCTCGACAGCACCGAGCGCTATCTCGAGGTCACCCGCGGCAACCCCGTCGCCTTCGCCGACGCGGCCGCGGGCGAGGGCGCGGATCTGGTGATCGGCCACGGCCCGCACGTCCTCCGCGCGGCGGAGTGGCGCGGCCAGTCGCTCGTCCTCTACTCGCTCGGCAACCTCGTCACCTACGGTCCCTTCTCGCACCGCGAGCCGATGCGCCGCGGCGCCGTCGCCTGCGCCACCGTCGACGGTCGCGGTGCGGTGACCGCCGTCCATCTCTCGCCGACCGTGCAGCGCGCCCCAGGCTCCGTTCGCCCCGATCGCTCGCGGCGCGCGCTCACGCTGGTGGACTCGCTCTCGAAGCTCGACTTCCCGAGGAGCGGCGCACGGGTGCGGAAGGATGGCAGCGTGGTGCGGCGCTGATCGATTGCTGGAGAAGGCACCCTTGCTGTGAATAACAGAAGGCACGAAGGGGTTGTTTGTGAAACCCTTCGTGCCTTCGCGCCTTCTGTTCCAACCAGCAAGAATGACGAGCTTCTATCGAACCCTTCGTTCCCTTCGCGCCTTCTGTTACTAGCGGATTCTCGCTCAGCCGCCGTCAGGCAGCGAATCGCGGCGCGGCGGGACTTTCAGCGAATCGGTGGTCGCGAGGAGTCGGCGGGCGCCGATCCACGGCGGGATGCCCTTCGCCGGTTTGCGCAGCAGCGGACGCTCGACGACGCGATGCGCCTTCGTGCTCGCGTGCACCATCCGGCCGTCGCCGACGTAGATGGCGATGTGGGTGACGCGTCCTTTCCGACCGAAGAGCAGCAGATCCCCCGGCCGCAGCTGCGCGGTGTCCGTCGGCACGACTTTGCCGATTCGCGCCTGCTCGCGCGCCGTGCGCGGGAGCTGCACGTTGAGCGCCGCCATCACGTAGCGCACGAGGCCACTGCAGTCGAACCCCTTCGGCGATTCGCCGCCGAAGCGATAGCGCTTGTCGAGCTGCGCCCGCGCCATCGCGACCACCGAATCGAGGCGCGCGCGCGCACGCGCCCCCATCACGCTCGCCGCGCTCGATGGCGACCCGATCGTCGGCGAGGCCGGCGTGATCGTCGCGAGCGAGTCGCGCAGCACGACCGTGTCCGCGGCGAGCCGCCGCGCCGGCAGCCACTGTGGCATCGCCACGGCGCTGACGGGCACGGCGAACGTGCCGCACATCACCGTAAGAGCGAGCAGTGAACGTCGCATGCGCATCACGAAAGCAAGACGCTTGCCGGAAGAGACCGGCAACACAGCGCCATTCTGCTGGCACGCGACGTGAATTGTCTGTGATCTCCGTCGCACGTCAGCGAATCCCGAGCATCTTGTGCGTCTGCAGGCTGAGACGCCAGCGAGGATTCGCCATGCAGTACTCGACCGCGAGCTGCGTGTTGCGCTCGCGCTGCGGGCCGTCCATCGGTTGCAGGAAGAAGTAGCGGAAGTCCATCGCCGCGAACTTCTCCGGCATCGCGCCCTGCTGCGGGAAGACGAGCTTCAACTCGTTCCCGCGCGTCAACGTCAGTGGCGCGCCCGCCTTCGGGCTCACGCAGATCCAGTCGATCCCCGGCGGCGGCTCCTTCGTCCCGTTCGTCTCGATCGCGACCTCGAAGCCGGCGTCGTGCAGCGCAGCGACGAGCGGCGCGTCGAGCTGCAGCAGCGGCTCGCCTCCCGTGCAGACCACGAGCGGACGTGCGCCGCGCATGTTCTTCCACGGCCACTTCGCGACCACCGCGCGCGCGAGCGCGTCCGGGCTCTCGAACTTTCCGCCATCGGGGCCGGTGCCGACGAAGTCGGTGTCGCAGAAGGTGCAGGTCGCCGTCGCGCGGTCCTCCTCGCGCCCGCTCCACAGGTTGCAGCCGGAGAAGCGCAGGAACACCGCCGCGCGCCCCGCGTTCGCGCCCTCGCCCTGGAGCGTGTAGAAGATCTCCTTCACGGTGTATGCGCGGCTCATCGCGCCACTCCGCTCCCGTAGCGCACCGGGTCGCGGCGCCCGCTCTCGGCGAACCCCTTCAGCCGCAGCTGGCAGGCGTCGCAGCGTCCGCACGCCGCACCGCTCGCGTCCGGGTCGTAGCAGCTCGTCGTCAGCGCGTAGTCGACGCCTAACGATGTGCCGAGATCCACGATCTCGCGCTTGGTCAGATGGAGCAGGGGAGCACGGACGTGGATCGCGTTGCCCTCGACCCCGGCGCGCGTCGCCAGATTCGCCAGCTTCTCGAACGCCGCCACGTACTCGGGACGACAGTCCGGATACCCGGAGTAGTCCAGCGCGTTGACGCCGATGAAGATGTCGCGCGCGCCGAGCACCTCCGCCCACGCCAGCGCGTACGAGAGGAAGATCGTGTTCCGCGCCGGCACGTAGGTGATCGGTACTCCGCTCGCCATCTCGCGCTCGTCGCGATCCTTCGGTACCTCGATCTCCGCCGTCAGCGCCGAGCCTCCGAAGACGCGCAGATCGATGTCGACGACGACGTGCGCCGCGACGCCGTACGTCCTCGCCACCCTCCGCGCCGCCTCGAGCTCGTGCGCGTGGCGCTGTCCATAGCGGAAGCTCATCGCATGCACGGCAAAACCGTCGCGTCTCGCCAGTGCGAGAAGCGTCGTCGAATCGAGCCCCCCGCTGAGCAGGAGGACGGCTTTTGGCTGCGAGATCTGGGACACGGCGCGTGGGGGGAGTCGCGCCGTGAAAGCTAGGCGAGTAGAGAGCGTTAGGGGAGTAAGGAGAGTGAGGATGGTGAGGAGAGTCAGGAGAGTAAGGCACGGCCACCTGGCAGTTACTTACTCCCCTTACTCTCCTGACTCTCCCTACTCCCCTGCCGTCTGCAGTAGCGCTCGCCTCTCCTCGTACTCCCTAAGCGCCGTGTG
>JABFXM010000069.1 GCA_013361745.1 Gemmatimonadaceae bacterium
GGCGCGCGCGCTCACCCAGATCGCCAGCGGTCTCCGCGAGGGCGATCAGGTCGTCGTCGGCAACGTCGGCACCCTCGGCCGCGGCATGAAGGTCACCATCATCGGCTCCGACGCCCAGCAGGGCGGCGGCCGCGCCGGTTCCTCCCCCGGCGCGACCCCGGGCGGCGCCTCCGGCCGTTAGGCAGTCACCGGTACCCACGGATGTTCCTCTCCGACGTTTCCATCAAGCGCCCCGTCTTCGCGACGATGATGATGCTGGCGCTCGTCGTGCTCGGCGTCGTCTCGTACAAGCGGCTCGCCGTCGACGAGTACCCCGACATCACGTATCCCGTCGTCGTCGCGCAGACCACCTATCCCGGCGCCTCGCCCGAGGTCATGGAGCGCGAGGTCTCGCGCCCGATCGAGGAGGCGCTGAACACGGTGCAGGGGATCAAGGAGATCACCTCGACCTCCTTCGAGGGCTCCTCGCTCGTTCGCCTCCAGCTCGAGCTCAACGTCAAGGTCGCCGAGGCGCAGCAGGACGTGCAGGCCAAGGTCGCCCGCATCCGCCGCCAGCTCCCGCCCGACATCGACGAGCCGGTCATCCTGCACTTCGATCCGAACGACCGCCCGATCATCTCCTTCGCCGTCCAGAGCAACGAGCGCCCCCTCCGCGAGCTCACCGACCTGGCCGACGAGCAGATCTCGACCCGCATCGAAGCAGTCCCCGGCGTCGGCGGCGTCAACATCGTCGGCGGCGCCGCGCGCCAGATCCGCGTCGAGCTCGACCCCGCCGCGCTCCGCGCCTACGGCGTGTCGCCGCAGCAGGTGATGGACGCGCTCCGCCGCGAGAATCAGGAGGTCCCCGCGGGCCGCGTCTGGCAGGGCGCGAACGAGCGCCTCGTCCGCGTCACCGGCCGCATCATCGATCCGAAGGCCTTCGCGAACATCGCCGTCCTCGTCCGCAACGGCGTCCCCGTCCGCGTCTCCGACGTCGGCAAGGTCGTCGACGGCACCGAGGAGCAGCGCAGCGCGGCCTTCTTCAAGGGCGAGCGCGCGTTGTCCATCGAGGTCCTCAAGATCTCCGGCACGAACACGGTCGACGTCGCCGAGCGCGTTCGCGCCGCCGTCGACACGCTGCAGCACCAGCTCCCCGAGGACGTGAAGCTCAGCGTCATCCGCGACGACTCGCAGCGCATCAAGGCGTCCCTCGACTCGGTGCAGCACGAGCTGATGCTCGGCGCCGCGCTCTGCATCCTCATCATCTACTTCTTCCTCAACTCCTGGCGCTCGACCGTCATCACCGGTCTCGCGCTGCCCATCAGCATCATCTCCGCCTTCTTCGCGATGTGGGCGTTCGGCTTCACGCTGAACACGATGACGCTCCTCGCGCTCTCCCTCGCGATCGGACTCCTCATCGACGACGCCATCGTCGTCCGCGAGAACATCGTCCGTCATCTCGAGATGGGGAAAGACCACCACGCCGCCGCACGCGACGGCACCAGCGAGATCGGCCTCGCCGTCGTCTCGACCACCTTCGCGGTGATCGCGGTCTTCATCCCGGTCGCCTTCATGGGGGGCCAGATCGGCAAGATCTTCTTCCAGTTCGGCGTCACCGTCGCCGCCGCCGTCGCCGTCTCGCTCTTCGTCTCCTTTACCCTCGACCCGATGCTCTCGGGCGTCTGGTACGATCCGGAGGTCGAGATCGGCCATGGAAGCGCGAAGACTCACGAGCATCACCCCGAGAAGCCGCGCCCGAAGAACCCGATTCGCCGCGCCGCGCTCGCCTTCAACGACTGGTTCGAGACCGTCGCCGATCGCTATCCGGCCTGGCTCGGCTGGGCGCTCGATCGCCGCGGGACGATCCTCGGCATCGCCGGCGTGACCATCGTCGTCGCCTTCCTGATCCTTCCCCGCCTCGGTTTCACCTGGGTCCCCGACTTCGACGGCGGGGAGTTCAACGTCAACTACCGCGTCGACCCCGGCTCCCGTCTCGAGTTCACCGTCGACAAGGGGCAGCAGATCGTCGCCATGCTGCGCCGGAAGCCCGAGGTCGACTACACCTACCTCTCGGTCGGCGGCGGCTTCCGCGGCACGCCGAGCAATGGGCAGATCTACGTCCGCCTCAAGCCGAAGAACGAGCGCTCCAAGTCGCAGTTCGACATCCAGGGCGAGCTTCGTCGCGAGCTGCCGCAGATCTCGGGAGCGCGCGCCAACATCACCGGCACGCCGACCATCTTCGGCGGCTACCGGCAGCCCATCGCGGTGAACGTCCAGGGTCCGGAGCCCTCGCGCCTCAAGCTCATCGCCGCCGGAGTGCTCGAGACGCTCAAGACCGTCCCCGGCATCGCCGAGCCGACGTCGAGCGAGGAGGGCGACATCCCGCAGCTCAACGTGCAGGTCGACCGCGAGCAGGCGTGGGCGGCGGGGGTCGGGATCGGCAGCATCGCGACCACCCTTCAGCCGCTCTTCACCGGCTCCCGCGCCACGCAGTGGGAGGATCCTCTCGGCTACTCGCACGATGTCGTCGTGGTCTATCCCGACTCGTTGCGCACCTCCGCGGCCGACGTCGCGGGCATCCCGGTGCCGAGCACCAACGTCGATCCGGGCAGCGGACGGCAGGTCGTCGTTCCGCTGTCACAGGTCGCGGACGTGACGACCGGGATCGGGCCGCAGCAGATCGAGCGCAGCCAGCTCGAGCGGCAGGTCTCGCTGTCGGCGGGCGTGCTGCCCGGCTACAGCATGGGCAACGTCGCCAACGACGCCCGCGCCGCGATCGACGCGATGGGGCTCCCCGCTGGCTACCACGCCGTCTTCCGCGGCGACGTGCAGAACCTCGAGGAGACCAAGGGCTACGTGCTCGAGGCGATCGTGCTCGCGGTGATCTTCATCTACCTGATCCTCGCGTCGCTCTTCGGCTCCTTCTTCCAGCCGCTGGCGATCATGCTCGCCCTCCCGCTCAGCCTCATCGGCGTCGCGCTCGCGCTCCTGCTCACGAGAGGGAATCTCAACGTCTTCACGATGATCGGGCTGATCATGCTGCTCGGCCTCGTCACGAAGAACGGCATTCTCCTCGTCGATTTCGCGAACCAGCAGCGCGAGAAGGGAATGGTGCGGCGTGACGCGCTGCTGACCGCGGCGCGTACGCGTCTCCGTCCGATCATCATGACCACGGTCGCGATGATCTTCGGCATGCTGCCGCTCGCGCTTGCCCTTGGCGAAGGCTCCGAGCAGCGCGCACCGATGGGACGCGCGGTCATCGGCGGGCTGCTCACGTCGACGATGCTCACGCTCTTCGTCGTCCCCGTCGTCTACACGTACTTCGACGACTTCAGCACATGGCTCGCGCGCAAATGGGGCGGCCGCCCCGCCGATGATGCAGCGCGCCACCATCTCCCCGCGCCGTCCCCCGCGTCCGGCGATTGATCACGCACGGCGCGCGATCACGCTTGACGCGCATCGCGAGTCGTTGTATTCGGTGATACGCGCGCACATCGTCCGGCTTTGCCGCGCGACGTGCGCGCGCATCGATGTGTCGTAAGGCACGCGACGTGCAGCGACTCAGCGACACGACTCCAGG
>JABFXM010000176.1 GCA_013361745.1 Gemmatimonadaceae bacterium
GACGAGCGGCGCGACCGACTGTACGTCGCCGCAGGCAACTCCGACTCGGTCGCGGTGATCGAGACGCGCGCCAACGCCGTGGTGCGGCAGATCGCGATCGCGCCATTCCGCGAGCGGAAGATCGGGCTCGCGCCGACGGCGCTGGCACTCGCCCCGGACGGTGCGACGCTCTACGTGACGCTCGGCGGCGTGAACGCGGTCGCCGTGTACGACGTCCGCGACTCGAGCGGCCCTGCTGTCTTCCGCGGTCTCGTCCCGACGTCGTGGTATCCGTCGACGATCGACGTCAGCGCCGATGGACAGCTCCTCGCCGTCGGGTCGCTGTTCGGCGTCGGGTCGGGGGACGCGACGAGTCACGGACTGCGCGGCCGGTACGTGCACGCCGTGCGCGGCGCGGTCGACGTGATTCCGGTGCCAGGCGCCGCGGAGCTCGCGGCGTACACGGTGGCGGTCGCCGGCAACAACCGCCTTGCGCTGGCCACGGATGCGTCTCGCGGTACGCCGGGCAGTCTGCGGGCGGCGGCGCGTGCCGTCCCCGAGCGGCCGGGCGACCCTTCGCTCATCGATCACGTCGTCTTCGTCGTCCGCGAGAATCGCACCTTCGATCAGGTGCTCGGCGACCACGATCGCGGCGCCCGCGACAGCACGCTGGTGATGTACGGGCGCGACGTGACGCCCAACGCCCATGCGCTCGCGCGGCAGTTCGTGACGCTCGACCACTTCTTCGCCTCCGGAGGCAACTCCGCCGACGGGCACCAGTGGCTGACCCAGGCCAACGAGACCGACTATCCGATCTGGCCGCTCTACTACGGGCGCAGCTATCCGTCCGAGGGAAACGACGCCCTCGCCTATTCCTCCGGCGGATTCCTCTGGGAGGCGGCGCGCGCGAAGGGAAAGCGTGTCGCGGTGTTCGGCGAGTACGCGCCGGCACCGCAGGTCTCGTCGGACACGGTGCGGCGCCGGCTGTTCGCGCAGTACATGGAGCGGCCGAACGACTTCGCCTTCCATCGCACGCTGCTCAGGCAGCGCTACACCACGAAGTCACCGATCCCGTCGCTCGACCGGGAGCTCGCGCGCGAGTATCCGGGGTGGACGCTGGAGGTACCCGACGTCGTCAAGGCGGGCGACATCCTGGCGCATCTCGCCGACTGGCAGGCGAGCGGCCAGATGCCGAACCTCGTGATGGTCATCCTGCCGAGCGATCACACCGAGGGGACGTCACCAGGCTGGTGCACGCCGCGCGCCTGTGTCGCCGACAACGATCTCGCGCTCGGCAAGCTCGTGGAAGGCTTCTCGAAGTCCCGCTTCTGGCGACAGATGGCGATCATGGTCGTCGAGGACGATGCGCAGGACGGCGTCGACCACGTCGACGGCCACCGCACCGTGGCGCTCGCGATCTCTCCCTACACCCGGCGAGGCACCGTCGACTCGACGACGTACACCCAGCCGTCGATGGTGAAGACGATCGAGCTGATGCTCGGCCTGCCGTCGATGTCGATCTTCGATCTCACGGCGACGGACATGCGCGCGAGCTTCGTCGGTGCCGGCGAGAGGCCCGACTTCACTCCGTACCTGGCGCTCACGCCGGTGCAGTCGCTGCTGGAGCTGAACCAGCGCACCGGCTCGATCCGCGGTCGCTTCGCCGAGGAACGACGGGTCGCGGCGCGCGTCTCGGCGCGAATGTCGTTCGACGGGCCCGACGAGGCCCCGACGGGCACGCTCAACCGGATCCTCTGGCACGACGCGCGCGGCTGGGAGATGCCGTACCCATCGGTGAGGCGCGCGCTCTTCCTCCCGATGGCGGTCGAGGTCGAGGACGACGATCGACCGCGGAAGCCGCGGTAGCGCTGTCCTCTGTACCCGGACCCATATTCCCCGCCGCACCCCCAACGACCACGCCACCGTGACCGCGACTTCCGCTCCCGCACACTCAGGCGCCGCGCATCTCGCCGACCCCGACCACCATCCGTCGTTCACGAAGGGTGTCTTCCTCGGCGAGATCCGCGAGGACCTCGTCTTCCCCTTCCCCGTCCTCGCGCCCGACGAGCGCGAGGCGCTCGGGATGATCCTCGGCTCGTTCCAGGCGTTCGCGGCGGACACGATCGACTCGCATCGACTCGACAGCGAGGGGAGGTTTCCCGACGCCGTGCGCAAGGGGATGCATGAGCTCGGCCTCATGGGGATGAACATCCCGGAGGCATACGGCGGCTTCGGCGCGTCGGCGAAGGTGTTCAATCGCGTCTTCGGTGAGATCGGCGCGACGGATCCCGCGCTGGCGGTGTACTTCGGCGCCCACCAGTCGATCGGCTGCAAGGCGATCACGCTGTTCGGCACGGGGGAGCAGAAGCAGCGCTGGCTCCCGCGCTGCGCAAGCGGCGAGATCGTAGCGGCCTTCTGTCTCACCGAGCCGGGCTCGGGATCGGATGCGCAGGCGATGACGACCGCCGCGACCCCTGACGCCAAGGGGGACTCGTACACCATAACCGGCACGAAAATCTGGATCTCCAATGCCGGCTATGCAGGCCTCTTCACCGTGTTCGCCAAGGTCCCGGTGACGGTCGACGGAAAGACGAAGCACCGCGTCACCGCCTTCGCCGTCGACGCGACCCTGCCGGGAATCTCGCTCGGCCAGCCCGAGCAGAAGATGGGGATCAAGGCATCGGATACCAGAACGGTGACGTTCGACAACGTGGTGGTCTCCGCGGCAGACCGTATCGGTGAGGTCGGTCAGGGGTTCAAGATCGCGCTCGAGGTGCTGAACTCCGGACGGCTCGGCCTGGCCGCGGGCTCGTCGCTCGGCGCGCGCAAGATCATGCGCGTCGCGCTGGAGTACGCGAAGCAGCGCACGCAGTTCGGCCGGCCGATCGGCTCGTTCGAGATGATCCAGCACAAGATCGCGCTGAACGCGGCCGAGACCTACGCGTCGGACTCGGCGTGGATGCTGACGGCGGGGATGGTGGATCGCGGCGGGGTCGACTTCTCGCTCGAGACGGCCTGCTGCAAGATCTTCGCGAGCGAGCTGGCCTTCCGCGCCAGCAACGATGCGCTGCAGATCGCCGGCGGGATCGGCTACTCCAAGGAGTACCCGTACGAGCAGGCGGTGCGGGATTCGCGGATCAACCTGATCTTCGAGGGAACGAACGAGATCCTGCGCGCGCTGATCGCGCTGACGGCGCTCCAGCAGCCGGGCGAGCGACTGAAGGCGCTCGGCAAGGCGTTCAAGGATCCGCTCCATTCGATCGGGGCGATCGGCTCGTTCGTCGCGGGGCGGGCGAAGCGGCAGATCGTCAAGCCGTCGTTCACCCGAGTGCACGAGGCGTTGGCCGGGGAGGCGGAGACGGTGGCGGGAATCATCCACGATCTCGCGCTCGCGGTGGAATCGCTCCTGATGCGCCATGGCAAGGCGGTGATCGAGCAGCAGTTTCTGCAGCTCCGCCTCGCGAACGCGGCGATCGACATCTACCTCGCGGTCGCCACCCTTTCACGAACGACGTGGGAGATCGAGCGCGCGGGCTCGACGGAGGCAGCGAGCGCGGAGCTGGACTGCGCGCGGGT
>JABFXM010000164.1 GCA_013361745.1 Gemmatimonadaceae bacterium
AGGGAAACCTCGGGCGGCTTCAGCGCCCAGGTGGTCTCGTACGTCGCGAGCACGAGGCCCTGATCGAGCGAGCCGCTCGCGAGCGCCGGCTCGAGCGCGTCCGACATGATCTGCTTCAGCGAGGAATCGTGACCCTGCGCCCAGCGCGGCCCGACCTCGATCCGCGCCTGCTTGTCCTCCTCTGACACGACGATCATCGCGGCGCCCTCCGCTCCGGGACCACTCGCCGACCACGCCTTGAACGTCCGCCGCGACAGCTCGTCGAAGGTCATCCCCGAGCTGTCGTGCGATGCGACGGAGTGGATCGTGAGCACGTAGACCGGCAGCCCGATCGCCGCCCGTACCCGAGTGATCGAGTCGACGGTCGCACGGCTCGCGCTGTCGAGCAGCGACGCCTCGTCGACGACGTACTGGCCCCGCGGGGGCGGGGCGGGCAGGCCGACGGTTTCCGCGGGGGCGACCCCCTGTGTCGCGATCATGGCCGCGACGCACCAGACGAGCACGGGTTTCTCCTTGGGCGCTGTTCTCCGGATACTGGAGAAGGACGATCTCCCCCCGGCCGAGGTCAGGACATGGGGGTTTCGACGGCGAGGATCGGCGCTTTCCCCGGGTCGCGCCGGGGGTACCTTTCCCGGACGATGAACCCGACCATCGTCCGCGATCCGCTCTGGAAGAACGTCCGCCTCGACGAGACCGCCCGCCGGCTCGTCGACTCGGCACCCTTCCAGCGGCTGCGCTACGTCCGGCAGCTCGGCCTCGCACATCTCGTCTATCCCGGTGCGACCCACACGCGCTTCGAGCACGCGTTAGGCACGCACCATCTCGCCCGCCTCGCGCTCGAGGTGCTGGGCGAGCGCGACGCGCTGCGCGAGGTCGATCCGGCGGAAGCGGCGGTCGTTCGCGTCGCCGCGCTACTCCACGACCTCGGCCACTACCCGTTCTCGCACGCCCTCGAGGAGATCGGCGCCCCGCATCACGAGGAGGTCGCCCGTCCGCTCATCACCACCGGCCCCGTCGCCGAGATCCTCCGGGCGGCGCTCGGACCCGACGCACCGGCGCGGATCATCGCCCTCGTCCGCGGCGAGAGTCTGAGCCCGCTGCAGGGGCTCATCTCGGGGTCCCTCGACCTCGACAAGCTCGACTACCTGCGCCGCGACGCGTTCATGTGTGGCGTGCCTTACGGCGAGATCGACGTCGACCGGCTGCTCAACGCGCTCGCGGTCGTGCGCGACCCGGACACGCGCGCGCTGACCATCGGCGTCGCGGAGAAGGCGCTGTCGGCGCTCGAGTCGCTGCTCTTCGCCAAGTACCAGATGTACCGGAACGTGTACTGGCACCACACCGTGCGCAGCGCGACGGCGCTCTACAAGCGCGTCGTCTCGGATGCGATCGAGCGAGGCGCCCTGCGCGCCGAGGAGCTCGCGGCATACGGCGATGAAGGGCTGCTCTCCGAGCTTCGCCGGCGCGCTCCCTCACCACTGCTCGACGCGCTGGCCGCGCGGCGACTTCACAAGCGCGCGATCCAGTGCCCCGCGGCGGAGCTCGCGCCCGGCGCCGGCGAGTGGATCGCCAGCGACCGGGCGCTCGTCGTCGCGGTCGAGAACCGGCTCGCGGCGGAGCTGAAGCTGCCAGCGGGTGCGATTCTCCTCGATTACCCGGCGAAGACACAGATGCTCGGGCTCGATCTGCCCGTGGTGCGCCGCGGCGGCGACGTCGTTCGCCTGACCGCGGCCGGCCTCGAGGGCGCGATCCACCTCCCCGCCCTCAGCCAGCAGCTCTATTCATCCGCGCGCTGGCTCCGCGTCTTCGTCGCCGAGCAGGTGAAGCTCCCGCGACGCGCCGTGTCGAAGCTGGCCGAGATGGACGCCAGCGACGTGCGCGCGCGTCTGCGCGAGGAGCGACCGCTGCTGGGGTGACTGTCGTCCCGTCCTGTCGCTGTGAATGACAGAGGGCACGAAGGCACGAAGAGGTCTTACAGAAACCCTTCGTGCCTTCGTGCCGTCTGTTCACATCAGCAGGAGCAGGAGAAGCCCCTCGTGGTCAGCGGCCTTCGCGCGCTTCTGTTCTCACCCGCAAGAAGCAGCCGGTCACTCGCGTTCCTTCTTCGCCCGTCCGTGCGCCTCGGCGAGCTTGCGCGCGATCCCACGATAGAACGCCGCGTCGCCCGGCTTCCCCTGCGATTCCAGCGAGAGCGCCGCGAGCTCGATCGCGTAGAGGATGTTGCCGAGATAGAGCTCGGCCAGCCCGCCGACCGTCTCCTCAGCCACGCGGGCGGTACGCCGGCGCTTCGACGGTGCGCGCCTCCGTCTGCGGATCGGCGTCCACGGCGCGGACGCTGACGACGATCGCCGTGATGTTGTCGAGGCCACCACGGCCGTTCGCCTCCGCGATCAGCGAGTCCACGATCCGCGGCACCTCGGCGCGCGAGAGCATCAGCTGCTGCAGCCGGCGGTCGTCGACCATCCCCGTGAGCCCGTCGCTCGCGACGAGGAACATGTCGCCGACGCGCGTCTCGCCGGCGAAGGTGTCCGGCTCGACGTCGTCGCTCGCCCCGACGCAGCGCGTGATGACGTTGCTGTAGGGGTGATACCGCGCCTGCTCCGGCGTGAGAAAGCCGGCGTCCACCTGCTCCTGAACGTACGAGTGGTCCTTGGTCAGCTGGCGCAGCTGGCCGTCGCGCAGCATGTAGACGCGCGAGTCCCCCACCTGCCCGATGAGATAGCGGCGTCCCGCGACGATCAGCACGGACGCCGTGGTCCCCATCCCCTGCTTGTCGGTCTCCGTGACCGTGCGATTGTAGATCGCGAGGTTGGCGCCGCGGAGGGAATTCATCACGCGTTCGGCGGCGCTCCGATCGTAGAGATCGCGCAGCGACGAGAGCTGGTCGCGGAGGATCTCGACCGCCATCTCGGATGCGACCTCTCCCGCGGCGTGGCCGCCCATCCCGTCGGCGACGATGAAGATCCCGCCGGTTGCGTCCGCGGCCGCGTGGAAGTTGTCCTCGTTCCCGGCCCTGATCATGCCGACGTCGGACCGTGCCGCGACGACGAGCTCCACTAGCGCACCTTGAGGATGAAGAACGCGCCCGCCGCGACGAGCACGAGAACGAGGACCCAGACCCACGCCGGCAACCCACTCCTCGCCGACTCACGCTGCTGCTCCGTCGCGGCGACTTCGCGCGACATCTTCCGCGCCTGGTCGACGCTCAGCCCCGCGATCACACGAGTGCTCCCCGACGCGTCGCGCGGCTCCGCGGCCGGCGTGAACGTCGTCCGGATCTTTCCGAAGCGCACCGACGACTGTCCCTTGAGCACCGCTTCGCCGCTGATGCGCTGCCCGCCGACGTACGTGCCGTTCGTCGATCCCATGTCGACCACGTACCAGCCCGCCTCGCGCTTCTGGATCTTCGCGTGCGAGTCGGAGACGCTGTCGTCCGGGAGCACGATGTCGTTGTGCGCGCCGCGCCCGACGTGCGTGAGCGGGACCTGGATCTCGAAGCGCGTCCCCTTCAGCGGGCCTTCGTTCATGATCTCGATCGCCGCCAGCACGGCCC
>JABFXM010000581.1 GCA_013361745.1 Gemmatimonadaceae bacterium
GATGCTCCACGCCGAACGCCGCATGCTCGTCCGCCTGCGCAACGAAGGCGCGATCTCGGACGACGTCCTGCGCGAGCTCGAGCACGAGCTGGACCTGGAGGCGGTGCGGGTGGGGACGGGGGAGACGCGGTAGTGGCAGGAGGCAGGAGGCAGGAGGCTGGAGGCCCTGCTTCCAGCCTATCGCCTCCTGCTTTCAGCCTCCTGCGCATCGATGGCAGGCATCTCGTTCACGCTTGGCACGCTCGTAGTCCCCGCCTCCAGCCGCTCCAGTCGCCCCAGCCGCTCGACGTCAATCGCGATCGCGCCATCGGGGGAAGTCGCGAAGATGCTCGCGAACTTCGCGTCCCAGCGGATCTCCTCCCAGGTGTAGGAGGCGCGCGTGGTGACGCGCGTCGAGAAGGTCTCCTCGTGCGCGTTGACGAGGATCAGCACCTCGGCTTCCGCCGCGCGGAGACTCTCCGGCGTGGCGCCGTGCAGCGGGCTGTCGGCGGTGATCGGGTGCACCACCGTCCAGTGCAGCGTGAAGAACTCCACCGAGTCGCGCTCGAGGGCGAGCGGGTGGAAGCTGCGCTGCCGCTGGCCGTTCACCGTCTCGAAGAGCGCGATGCTGACGCGCACCTGCACGTCGCTCACCTCCCCGGGGCGGCCGTTCACCATGCGGAACATCAGCCCGCGCCCGCCCTCGTACGGCGCGACGACGGCGGAGTCGCTGAAGAGGATGCGCATGCGCGGCCGCGTCAGGCGCGCGATGAGCAGCCCCGCCGCGATCACGAGGACGAAAGGCCCGATGAACGACTCGAAGATCGAGAGCCAGTGCGCGGTCGAGCCGACGGCGTAGAGCGGGCCGGTTCCCGTCGTCGTGAAGATCCCGACGCTGAAGCTGAAGGCGCGCAGGAACGGGTCGTCGATGCCGACGAGATCAGCGCCGTGCAGCGCGCCGTCGCCGAGCGCGAGGTAGGCGAGCGCGAAGCAGCCGTTGAGGAGGAGCAGCGCGCCCAGTCCCCAGCCGAGGAACGAAGCGATGGGCGCGTTGAGCGCGCGAAGGTAGAAGCGCTCGATGCGCTGCGCGCCGAGCCCGTACTTGCGGCTCGTCGGCTCGCCGGCGTGCGAGAGAAAGCGCCCGCGCACCTGCTGTGCGACGACGCGGCCGAAGCCGAGGTCGGTGTAGATCGAGCGCGGCTGCGGCAGCGGCGCCTCGTCGGGCTCGTGCTCGGCTGGGGAGCTCATGGTCGATCCGGTCGGGTGCGACTGGCTGCGGCGTGTGGGGCGTGGCGAGTGACGCGCGACGGGCAATGGTATCCCAACGAGCGGCGGCCGACAACGGTGCCCGCCCCGTTGCAGTCAGGTCGGTCGTCGCGCGGGTCGCTATCCTCGAGACACGCGGTGCACGGCTGCCTGCTCCACGAGTTCCTCCGGGGACGATGGGTGGATGCTCGACGACGCCGTCGCCATCGGCCACGTCTTGCGCCGTTAGGCACGGACCTCGTGGACTGCTCGAGCGGCGGGAACAGCGTCCGCATCGCCGCCCCTGTCGGGCGGGGTATCAGGTGCCCTCGCAGCGGCCGTGAGGCGAAGCGGGGCCGCCGCTCGAGAATTGAAGCAGGACGTCGCGTGGGCTGTGCAATGCGGGCGCGCGCGATAACTTGCGACGGCCGGCCACACACCCCTATCCGGAGTCCGATGGACCGCAGGATCATCACCCGCAACAACGTTCACGTCAGCGGCCGCGGCACGCAGCCGATGCTCTTCGCGCACGGCTTCGGTTGCGACCAGAACATGTGGCGCTACGTCGCCCCGGCCTTCGAGGACGACTACCGCGTCGTGCTCTTCGACTACGTCGGCTCGGGAAAGTCCGACCTGAAGGCGTACGATGCGCAGCGCTACGCGACCCTCGACGGCTACGCGCAGGACGTGCTCGACGTCTGCCGCGCCCTCGAGCTCCGCGACGTCGTCTTCGTCGGTCACTCGGTGAGCAGCATGATCGGGGTCCTCGCGGCGAACCGCGAGCCCGGGCTCTTCTCGCGGCTCATCATGGTCGGCCCGTCCCCGCGCTACATCAACGACGCGCCGTACGTCGGCGGCTTCGAGCGCGCCGACATCGAGGGGCTGCTCGAGACGATGGAGAAGAACTACATCGGCTGGGCGAACTTCCTCGCCCCGGCGATCATGAAGAACCCCGAGCGCCCGGAGCTGAGCGAGGAGCTCGAGGCGAGCTTCTGCTCCACCGACCCGGTCATCGCCCGCCGCTTCGCCGAGGCGACCTTCTTCTCCGACAATCGCGCCGACCTGGAGAAGCTCGGCGTCCCGGCGCTCGTGATGCAGTGCTCGGACGACATCATCGCCCCGAACGCGGTGGGCGAGTACATCGGGCGCGTCACCCCGGGCAGCACCGTGCGCCTGCTCGAGGCGACGGGCCACTGCCCGCACATGAGCCACCCGGAGGAGACCATCCAGGTGATTCGCGAGTATCTCGCCGCGAAGCCGGCCGCCGTCGGCGCGGCGACCGGCGCGTGAACGAAGCGGAGGCTGGCGACAGGTGAGCCGGCCGATCGTCCTCGATCCGATCCTCGACGCGGCTCCCTGTGGCTTCCTCTCCTTCGCCGACGACGGTACCATCCTCGCCGCGAACGCCACCCTCCTCGAGCTGCTCGGCTTCGCGCGCGAGGAGCTGGTCGGCGCACGCGTCGACCTGATCCTCACCGTCGGTACGAGGATCTTCTACCAGACGCACCTCTTTCCCCTCCTCCGGCTGCACGGTCACGCCGAGGAGATCTTCATGCTCCTCCGCGCGAAGAACGGCGAGGACGCGGCCGCGCTCGTGAACGCCGCACGGCGCGAGCGCGACGGTGCATGGGTGAGCGACTGCGTCCTCATGCCGGTGCGCGAGCGGCGGAAGTTCGAGGAGGCTCTGCTCCGCGCGAAGAAGGAGGCCGAGGAGGCGCGCCGCGTCGCCGAGGAGCAACGGCGGCAGATCGAGGACGCCAACCAGCAGCTCGAGAACCAGGCGGTCGAGCTCGAGGTCAGCCAGCAGCAGCTCATGGAGCAGACCGCGGAGCTGGAGGCGCAGGGCGAGCAGCTGCAGCGGCTGAACGACGATCTCGTCGCGCGCACCGAGGAGCTCGAGAAGGAGCGCGCGATCGCCGATCGCGCCAACCGCGCGAAGAGCGAGTTCCTCGCCGTGATGAGCCACGAGCTGCGCACCCCGCTCAACGCGATCGGTGGCTACGCCGACCTCCTCGAGATGGGAGTGCACGGGCCCCTCTCCGACGCACAGCTCGAGGCGGTCGTGCGCATGAAGCGCAGCCAGCGCCACCTGCTGCGGCTCATCAACGACGTGCTCAATCTCGCGCGCCTCGAGTCGGGCCGGGTCGAGTACAACATCGCCCCCATCCCGGTGCGCACCGTCGTCGACAACGTGCTGCCGATGATCGAGCCCCAGCTCGCCGCGCGCGGACTGCGGCTCGAGCTCGCCGTCGCCGACCATCTCGTGGCGCGTGGCGACCGCGAGAAGATCGAGCAGGTCCTGCTCAACCTTCTCTCCAACG
>JABFXM010000385.1 GCA_013361745.1 Gemmatimonadaceae bacterium
GACGGCGCGTTCGTGCGCGCGGCGCTGGCGCCGACCGACAAGCTGAGCATCCTCGGCGCGCTGCGTGGCGACCAGGTCGTCTTCCGTGTCACCGATCGCCTGATCACCGCGACCAATCCGGACGACGGCGGCAGCCGCACGATGCGCGCGCTCAGTCCATCGATCGGCGCGGCGTACTCCTGGACCCCGCGCTTCTCGACGTACGCCAATGTCGCGACCGCGTTCGAGACGCCGACGACGACGGAGCTCGCCAACCGGCCGAGCGGCGCCGGGGGAATGAACCCCGACCTCGCGCCGCAGCATGTCGTCTCGACGGAGCTCGGCATGCGCGGCGCCGCCGGTGAGACCGGCTCGCTGACGCTTGCCCTGTTCGACGCCCGCATCCGTGACGCACTCGTACCGTACGAGCTCGCGAGCTCTCCTGGACGACAGTTCTACCGCAACGCGTCGCGCGCGAGCCATCGCGGCATCGAGGGAAGCGCGTCGTCGACGATCGGCGCCTGGGGACTCGCGCGGCTGGCGGCGACACTGATCGACGCCCACTTCAGCGCGACCGACTCGGTCGCGGGATTGTTCGCGGGCCGGCGCATTCCGGGGGTCGCGCCCTTCCGGGCCGATCTCTCGCTCGCCGCGGGACTCGCGGGCCCGGTGCGCGCCGAGATCATCGTCGCGGCACAGTCGCGGACGCCGGTGAACGACGCGAACAGCGCCTGGTCTCCCGGCTTCGCCGTGGTGGACATGAACGCGGGCGCGCGCTCGCGCGACGTCGGACCTGTCGCAGTCACCGCCGGGATCTTCGTGGCGAACGTCCTCGACCGGCGCTTCGACACGTCGGTCGTGCCGAATGCCGCGCGCGGGCGGTACTTCGAGCCCGGTCCCCCGCGCACGGTGACCTTCACCCTCGAGATTTCACCGCGGGTGGGCCGAGACTGAGGGCGAGTGATCGACCGGCTCGGCGTGGACGCTCTTTCGCCGCGAGCCCGCTTCGCGTAAGTTGGCCGTCAGCGGCGGGCCGCTATCGCGGCGCGACCGTGATCATACCTCGCGAGGAGCTTCACGGATGAACGTCAGACGCTTCGGCTCGGGAGCAGCTATCCCGAGCGCGATCACGACGCGGCAGGTACCCTGGACGATGTCGTCCATTCGGCCTGTTCGTCGTGCGACCGCGGCCGAGGGCGTGCCTGACGGCGCGCGAATGGCGTGACGGCGCCGGCGACGCCGCCGCGCAGTGGAGTACCGCCGGTGAGCGAGCTCACGCCGCTGCCGTGGACGACCGAGGAGCTCGACGGGCTCATTCGCACCCTTCCCGCGATCGCGTCGGCGCGCGTGCTCAGGGACGCGGACGGCAAGGTGCGCGAGGTGCACGTCCTCGCCACCACCGAGCTCTCGCCGAAGCAGATCGTGCGCACCATCGAGAGCGCGCTGCTCGCGCGATTCGGCCTGCGCCTCGACCATCGCGCGATCTCCGTCGCGCAGAGCGCGAGCGCGCGAGTCGCTGAGCCGGCACCGGCGCCGACAGCCCCCGCAGCGCCGGCGGTGACCGTGGTCAGCGCGCCCGCGCCGGGACGCGGGATCTACTTCGAGGACGTGGAAGTCCGTCGCTCGCGGAGCGCGGGGCTCGCCTGCACGGTCACTCTCCGCGCTGGACGCGAGACGTACGCCGGCGAAGCATCGGGCGTCGAGACGAGCCGCGCGCGTGGCGAGCTCGCGGCGACGGCCGCGGTTCGCGCGCTCGCCCCGCTCCTCGCCGATGGCGTCGTGCTCGCCTTCGAGTCGTGCACGACCGTGAGCTCCGCGGACCGTGAGTTCGCCTTCGTGGTCGTGAGCGGCCGGAGCGGGCGCGAGACCACGATCCTCTCGGGGAGCTGCGAGGTGCGCGACAGCATCGAGACCGCCGCGGCGCTCGCCGTGCTCGACGCCACCGAGCGCTGGATGGAGCGCGGGGGAGCCCGCTAGTCGTCCGGAGCGGGCGTTCCCTCGCTTGCCGCTCCCCGGCGGCTCCAATAGCTTTCCGCCCCACCCCTGACACCCGGCGCCCGCCATCGCGCCGTCGGGACGGGCGGCGCACTCCCCAACATCACGTCCCATGGCGAGCTACAAGTTCGCGAAGGTTCCCACCTCCGGCGAGCGGATCGACT
The DNA here is from genome assembly GCA_013361745.1 of Gemmatimonadaceae bacterium. Taxonomy (GTDB): domain Bacteria; phylum Gemmatimonadota; class Gemmatimonadetes; order Gemmatimonadales; family Gemmatimonadaceae; genus JABFXC01. The sequence goes on from JABFXM010000385.1 coordinate 2,139, forward strand.
ACCGTGCCGGCACCCTCCAGGTCCCCGACAAGCCGATCATCCCCTTCATCGAGGGCGACGGGACCGGACCCGACATCTGGCGAGCCTCCGTTCGCGTCTTCGACGCCGCGGTCGAGAAGGCATATGGCGGCGAGCGGAAGATCCAGTGGATGGAGATCTTCGCGGGGGAGAAGGCGTTCAAGCAGTTCAACGACTGGCTGCCGCAGGAGACCGTCGACGCGTGCGCGGAGTTCCGCGTCTCCATCAAGGGACCGCTGACGACACCGGTCGGCGGCGGAATCCGGTCGCTGAACGTCACGCTCCGCCAGGTGCTCGACCTGTATGCGTGCATCCGCCCCGTGCGCTGGTTCGAGGGCGTCGGCGCTCCGGTGAAGGAGCCGGGAAAGCTCAACGTCACGATCTTCCGCGAGAACACGGAAGACGTCTACGCCGGGATCGAGTGGAAGGCGGGGAGCGCCGAGGCGAACAGGCTGCGCGAGTACATCGGGCGCGAGCTGAAAAAGGAGATGCGCGAGAACTCGGCGATCGGCATCAAGCCGATGTCCGAGTTCGGCTCGAAGCGGCTCGTGAAGATGGCGCTCGACTACACGGTGAAGAACAACCTCCCCTCGCTGACGCTCGTCCACAAGGGGAACATCATGAAGTTCACCGAGGGCGCCTTCCGCGACTGGGGGTACGAGGTCGCGAAGACGCAGTTCGGCGGAACGGACATCGACAAGGGCCCCTGGCAGAAGCTGCCTAACGGCACGGTGGTCAAGGACGCGATCGCCGACGCGATGTTCCAGCAGCTGCTGCTGCGCCCCGACGAGTACTCCGTGATCGCGACGCCCAACCTCAACGGCGACTACCTGTCCGACGCGGCCGCGGCGCAGGTCGGCGGGCTGGGCATCGCCCCCGGCGGGAACGTCGGCGACGGCGTGGCCGTTTTCGAGGCGACACACGGCACCGCGCCGAAGTACGCGAACCTCGACAAGATCAACCCCGGCAGCGTGATCCTCTCCGGCGTCATGATGCTCGAGTACATGGGCTGGACCGAGGCAGCGCAGCTCATCGTGCGCGGGCTCGAGAACGCGATCAAGTCGAAGAAGGTCACCTACGATCTCGCGCGCCAGATGCCCGGCGCCACCGAGATCGCCACCTCGGCGTTCGGCGACCAGATCATCGCCGGCATGCGCGCGTGAGCGCGCCGCGGCCGAACGACTCACCAGCCCCGCCGATGCCACTCGAACTTTCCGTGCGCCGTGCCGAGCCGGGCGCGGTCGACACCCCCCTCCTCGTCGTCGCACTCGCCCCCGACGCCTCGGTCGACGGCCCGCTGCGCGGGCTCGACGCCGCCCTCGGTGGCGCGCTCGGGCGCTCGCTCTCGCGGAAGGACTTCCGCGGCGGCCGCGACGAATCGCTCC
>JABFXM010000379.1 GCA_013361745.1 Gemmatimonadaceae bacterium
CCCGACGATCCCGCCCTCGAGCGCGAAGGGCAGCGTCGCGAGAATGAGCGTCGCGTACTTCACCGAGCCGAACGCGCCGAAGAGAAGCACGAAGATCAGGAGGATGCTCGCCGGGACGATCACGGCGAGCCGGCGCGTCGCGCGACGCTGGTTCTCGAACTGGCCGCCCCAGGTCATGTGGTACCCGGGCGGAAGCGTCACCTCGCGCGCGACGCGCTGCTGCGCCTCGGCGACGAAGCCGCCTTCGTCGCGGCCGCGCACCGAGCACTTCACCGCGATGCGACGCTCGTTCGACTCGCGGGCGATCCGTGACGCGCCCTCCGACGTGACGACGCGGCCGACCGTCGCCACCGGAACCGGATGTCCGTCGCCGGCGGGGAGATCGAGATGCTCGATCGCGAAGCGGCTGTCGCGCGCCGGGCTCACGAAGCGGACGCGGACGTCGAACGCGCGATCGCCCTCGTAGAGCTGGGTGACCGCGCGTCCGCCGACCGCGGTCTCGAGGGCGTCCGCTGCATCGCCCACCGAGACCCCTTGCCGGCCGAGCGCCGCGCGGTCGAACTCGACGCGGAGCTGCGGCTGACCGAACTGCTGTTCGACGCCGACGTCCTCGGCGCCGCGCACGCTGGCGACCACGCGCTCGACGTGCTCCGCCTCACGCTGCAGCACGTCGAGGTCGGGCCCGAAGATCTTGATCACCAGCTCTCCCTTCACGCCGGAGAGCGCCTCCTCGACGTTGTCCTTGATGTACTGCGAGAAGTTGAGATCGATGCCGGGGATTCGCTCGAGACGGGACTCCATCGCCGCGACCAGCGCGTCCTTGTTCTTCGCGCTCCGCCACTCGCCGCGTGGCCGCAGCTCGGCGTACACTTCGAGGTTGTTCGCGCCCTTGGGGTCGGTGCCGTCGTCCGGGCGTCCGAGGTGCGAGACGACCTGCGTGACCTCGGGGTAGCTGCGCAGCACGGCGCGCACCTGACGCTCGACGTCCTTCGCCTCGTCGAGCGAGACGCCGACGGGAAGGGTGACCGTCAGCCAGATGTTGCCCTCGTCGAGTGCGGGGAGAAACTCGGTGCCGAGCCGCGTCCCGATCGCCAGCGAGAGCGCGAGCGCGCTCACCGCGGCGATGATCGTCGGGCGACGGTGCGCGAGCACCCAGGTGAGCAGCGGGCGGAAACGCCGCTGCAGCCATCGCGCCGCGGCCGGCTCGTGCGCGCCCTGCGCCGGCGACAGCCAGACGCTGCTCAGCACCGGCACGAGCGTCAGCGAGAGGATCAGCGAGCCGAGAAGGGCGAAGGTCAGCGAGAACGCCATCGGCGAGAAGATCCGCCGCTCCACCCGCTGGAAGGTGAAGATCGGCAGGAACGCGACGATGACGATCGCCTTCGCGAAGAGGATCGGCCGCCCCATGGTCTCCGCGACACCGGCGAGCAGGTGGCGCTTCTCGACCGACGCGCGCTGCGCGAAGTCCCGCCGCCGCTCGTCGCCCTCCGGCTGCCCCGCCTCGCGGCGAAGCTCTTCCGCCGTCGGCGGTGGAGCGAGCGCGAGCCGGACGAGGAACGCCTCCACCATCACCACCGCGGCGTCGACGATGATCCCGAAGTCCACCGCGCCGAGCGAGATCAGGTTCGCCGGCACGTGCTCGACGTCCATCAGGATGAACGCACCGAGCAGCGACAGCGGGATCACGAGCCCCACGATCACCGCGCTCCGCCAGTCGCCGAGGAAGACGCCGAGCACGAGGAGCACGAGGATCGCGCCCGTCGCGAGGTTCTCCTCGACCGTGTGCACCGTGTGGCGGACGAGCGTCGCGCGGTCGTAGAACGGATGCACCTGCACGCCCGCGGGAAGCACGCTCGCGTTCAGCTCCGCGACCTTCGCGCGCACGGGTGCGAGCACCTTCACCGCGTTCTCGCCCTTGCGCATGAGGACGATCCCCTCGACGACGTCGTCGAGCGAGTCCTTCGCGACTATCCCCTCGCGTGGCGCGCCGCCGACGTGCACGTCGCCGACGTCACGCACTCGAACCGGGATGCCGTTCCGCGTCGCGAGCGCGACGTCGGCGATGTCGTCGGTGCCCTTGAACAATCCGACGCCACGCACCACTTGCCGCTCGTAGCCGTGCGTGATGTAGCCGCCGCCCGCGTTCGCGTTCGCGGTGGCGATCGCCTGCTCCACCTGCGGCAGCGTCAGGCCGTAGTCGCGCAGCCGCACGGGATCGACGTCCACCTGATACTGCTTCACCTCGCCGCCGAACGAGACGACGTCGGCGACGCCGGGAACCGTGCGCAGCGCCGGCTCGATCGTCCAGTCCTCGATCGCCTTCAGCTCGGCCAGCGGTCGCGCGCCCTCGACGGTGTAGCGGAAGATCTCGCCGGTCGAGTTCGAGAGCGACGCGAGCTGCGGCGTCACCCCCGGCGGCGTCGTCACGCCCTGCAGCCGCTCGAGCGTCTGCTGGCGCGCGAAGTAGTCCGCGGTCCCGTCGGCGAAGGTGAGCGTCACCACGGAGAGCCCGAACATCGACACCGAGCGGATGTTCGCGAGCTCCGGCGTCCCGTTGAGCTGCCGTTCGACGGGGAGCGTCACCGAGCGCTCGATCTCCTCGGCCGCATGTCCCGGCCACTGCGAGATCACCTGGACGTGCACGTCCTCGACATCGGGGAACGCTTCGACCGGGAGGTTGTCGATCGCGCGCAGGCCGAGGAGCACGAGCAGCAGTGTCGCACCGATGACGAGCAGCCGCTGGCGCAGCGCGAACCGAACGAGCTTCCGAACCATCCGTGCCCCCGCTCAGCTCGCGCGATCCATCGCCGCGACGACGAGCAGGCTCCCGTTCACGACGACCGAATCGCCGACCGAGAGCCCGCTGCGGATCGTCGCCGTCGTGCCGTCGTCGTCGCCGACCACGACGGCGCGTCGCGCGAAGCGCCGGGGCCCGGTGCGCAGCATGACCACGGTCTCGGTCCCGTGTGTGACCAGCGCGCGCGACGGTACGACGAGCTCCGGCGAGCCGGCGGGCGCGTAGAGACGCGCCGTTCCGGTCTCCTGTGTCTTCAGCAGATGGCCCGGATTCGGGAGGACCGCGCGCACGAGCGCCGTCCGGGTCTGCGGGTCGAGCGCACCGCTGACGTAGTTGACGCGTGCCTCGAAGGTCCGGCCGGGAATCGCGTCCGACTCGAAGACGAGGTGTGCCCCGGGGCGCACCGCGGCGAGGTCGTGCTGATAGACGTTGGCTGCGAGCCACAGCGTGTCGAGCGAGGACACGGTGAACAGCGGCGCCGATCCGTCGGGCCGCACCTCGGCGCCGGCGTTGGCGTTGCGCTCGAGCACCTCCCCGGCGATGGGACTGCGGAGCACGAGCTCACCCGACGTGTCGCCCGCGGCGCCGAGTAGGCGCGCGTGGGCGAGTGCCCGCTGATACTCCGCGCTGGCCTGCGCCTCGTCGCTCGCCGCCTGCTCGACCTCCTTCTGCGCGACGACGCCATGCCCCTGCAGGTCGCGCGCGCGGCGCAGCGCGGCGCGCGCCT
>JABFXM010000572.1 GCA_013361745.1 Gemmatimonadaceae bacterium
GCGCCGGCCGCGCCGCTGATCGGGTCGCGGTTCGCGTCGCCCTCGCGGACGTCGCCCTCGTTCACCTCACGGTCGGCGAGATCGCCGTCCCGCGTCGCTCCCTCGAGCGCTTCCCCTTCCCGGTTGACCCCGCGATTCGTCACGCTGTCGGCGTTGATCGGATCGACGTTGTCATCGTTGAGGCGTTCCATGCGTTCCTCCCTCGTTTTTGGCGTCACGTCATGAATGCACGTGAGAGGGAGGAGCGCAGCGGGCATGCCACAGGATGAGGGAGCAGCCTTTCGCTCCTCGCCAGTCACTCATCCTGCCGACCCCAGACCCCTGACCCCCGACCCCCGCGAGAGCGCCAACGGCGTCTCGCGAATCCTGTCGAGCAGCTCGGCCGGATCGGCGAAGATCGCGATGGCGCCCTTCAGCTTCTCGTCGCCCCAGCCGCCGCAGCGGACGGCGATGGTGCGGACGCCGGCCTTCCCCGCGGCTTCGACGTCGTAGGGGGTGTCGCCGAGCATGATCGCTTCCTCGGGGCGGGCATTCGCCTTCTCGAGGGCGGCGACGATGATGTTCGGGTCGGGCTTCGACTTGCCGCCGGCGTCGTCCTTGTTCGTCTCCTCGGTGAGGAGGTCGGCGATGTTGGCGATCTCGAGGAGCGTCGAGAGCTCGGCGTCGCCCGCGGAGGTCGCGACGACGCGCTTGATCCCGCGCTCGCGCACCGCCTCGAGCAGCTCGCGGACGCGCGGGAACGCGCGCAGCGACGGCGCGTAGGCGGCGAGGAAGTGCTCGTTGCGCTCCTTCGAGAGTCTCTTTCCGCGCGCCGATTCCGCGGAGACACCGGTGAGCTGCGGGAGGAGCTTGTCGCCACCCATTCCGATCAGCGGCTGCACCTGCTGCCAGGTGATCTCCGGCCAGCCGTGCTCGTGGAAGATGTCCGCCCAGGCGCGCGCGTGCGCCTCGTTGCTGTCGATGAGGGTGCCGTCGATGTCGAGCAGCAGGGTATTCACCGTCGGGCCCCGCGTGCTCCCGTCGGTCCTCAATCTTTGCGCCTCTTCGTGCGACGCTCGAGCACGACCTCGTCGGCGACGATCATGTAGCGGATGATGCGGTCCTCGACCTCGGGATACTTCGCGATGCGATCGCGGTAGCGGTCGTTCGACAGCACCGACGCGCCGAGCTCGCGGGCGAAGGAGAGGATGAAGTAGTCGGCGTCGGTGCCGGCGGGCGCCTGCTTGATCTTCCCGTCGTCGACGAGCTTCTCGTAGGCGCCGCGGTCGTCGATCTGGTGGCGAAGGGCGGCGTCGGCGACGATGATCGGCTCCATCCCTTCCTCGCGCAGCTTGTCGGCGACGACGAGGATGTTGGCGAGCCGCGGCTTCTCGCCCTCGCTCGAGTGCGCGACGTTGGAGCCGTCGATGAGCACGATGCGCTCGTCGGGCTCGGGGTGCGCCGGCGCGGCGTTCGCGGCGGATGCGGCGGATGCAGCGGTCGGGTGCGACGCGGCCGGGCGTGGGGAGGACTGCTCCTCCCCACGGGGCGCTTCCTTGCGTTGTGGTTGCTGCGCCATGAAGCTCAGGTCGCGGACTTGCCGAGCTTCTGCTGGATCTCGCGGGCGCGGTCGAGATGCTTCTGGATGACCGGCGTCGCCTTCTCGATCAGCGCCTTGAGGTCAGCGTCCTTCGTCTGATCGTGCGCGGTCTTCGCGTTGGAGAGGACCTGCTCGTGCGTCTGGACCTCGCCGTCGATGTAGGCCTTGTCCCAGGCCGCGCCCTGCTGCTGCGACTGGAGGGACTGCATCGTCGCCTGCGCCTTCTGCAGGGTGCTGTCACCGCCGGCGGGATTCGGCGTGATGTTCTTCTGCTTCGCGAAGGCCTTCCCGGCGTCACGCAGGGTGTGGTGCTCCCCCATCATCATCTTGCCGTAGTTCTTGACGTCGGCGCTGGTGCCCTTGGTCGACGCGAGCTTCCCGTTGGCGCTGTCCGTCATGTTGGCGACGTCGAGATACGCCACGATGTCGGCGTCGCTCGGTGCGGCCGGCTTGGCGGCGGGGGCGTTCGCGCTGACGTTGCCGGTGGGGCTGTCGGTCGCCGCTCCGTTGTTGGTCCCGCTCTTGTCCTTGGCGCAGGCGGCGAATGCGATCGCGGCCGCGACGAGGGCGAGGCGGGTGAGGCGATGGGTGTGCATCGAATGTCCTCCGTGGAGGCTGTTCAGGGTGGTGACCTCACCGGGGGCAAGAAGCATACGCGAGCGCCATCGGCCAGACCTGGCCGATGGCGCTCGGGAACTGCTGTCGCGATGTCCCTCCGGTCGGGAGACGAGCCTCCCGACCGGAGAGGCAAACGGTCAGCGCGGCGGCCTCGTGCCGCTCGTGCCGCTGTGCGTGCGCGAGGTGTCGCGCGCTCCGCTGGCGCCGCTCGTCCCTGTCGCGCTGCCCGACTGGGTACCCGAGGTGCCGCCCGCGGTGTTGCCGGTGGTGCTGGTCGTCCCCGGCGTGCCCGGAGTCCCGGTCGTGCTCGTCGCGCCCTGCGGGTTCGTCGTGCCCATCGTGCCGGTGGTGCCGCTGGTGTTGCCGATGGCGCCGCCGGCGCCGACGCCGGTGTCGGCGCCGACCGCGCCCGACGCCGTGCCCGTGGTCGTGGCGGCGCTGTCGTCGCGGGCGTTGTGGCCACTGCAGGCCGCGATCACCAGTGCGGTGCCGCCGATGGCGACGAGCCGCGCGATCCGTTCGCTGTTCATTCTGCTTCCTCTCGAGGATGGGGTGGTGATCCGCGCTGGGCGCAAGAAGCGTACACGGAAGAACCGCCGGCGCCGAACGTTAGGCGTTGCTGAGTCCGCCCACGGCCGGAAGATCCATTAGCTTGAGGGTCATGAACGACGACACACCACGACCGTCCGAGCGTCTGAACAGCACCGCGCCCGATGCCGGCGCGCTCCCCGTCGCGCCCAGTCTCGCGCCCGCGCTCGCCAACACGGAGTCCCGCCTCGCCTTCCAGGCGGGACCGCGCGGCCCCGGCGAGACCGCTCCCGTCGACCGCCGCACGGTCTTCATCTCCGGGCTCGCGATCGCTATCGCGATCGGCGCGGGACTCATCGCCCAGCTCCTCCTCAAGCTCATCGCCCTCGCGACGAACCTCTCCTTCCTCGGGCGGTTCTCGACGGCGTTCATCTCCCCCGGCTCGGCGCACCCCTCACGGCTGCTGCTCCTCGTCGTCCCCGTTCTCGGCGGGATCATCGTCGGGTTGATGGCGCGCTACGGCTCGGCGGCGATCCGCGGACACGGGATTCCCGAGGTGATGGAGCGCGTGCTGCTCGGCGAGAGCCGCATTCCGGCGCGGGTGATGTTTCTCAAGCCGCTCTCCGCGGCGGTCGCGATCGGCACCGGCGGGCCGTTCGGCGCCGAGGGTCCGATCATCGCGACGGGCGGGGCGCTCGGCTCGATCGTCGGCCAGATCATCCGCATCACCGCCGACGAGCGAAAGGTGCTGCTCGCCGCCGGCGCCGCCGCGGGTATGGCGGCGACCTTCGGCAGTC
>JABFXM010000032.1 GCA_013361745.1 Gemmatimonadaceae bacterium
TGCCCGCCCGCGCGCGCGATGAGATCGGGATCGTCGACGCCGGGGATGACGGACCACGCGAGGATCCCGTCGACGTGGACGTTCGCGGCGGGCTGGTAGGTCGCGATCTCCCCCGTCGCCGTGCGTGCGACGAGCACCGAGAGCTCCATCGCGAGCTCGACACCCTGCTCGGCGACGCACGGTCGGTTGCCGAGCGAGCGCCATGCGTCGGCGATGTCGGCGGGGGAGTCCGTGCGCACCTGTCCCCTGCCGTCGTAGCCGCCGGTCGTCGTCTTCACGAAGCACGGTCCGCGGAGCGTCTCCGCAGCGCGCGCCGCGTCGCGATCGTCGCGAAGGACGGCGAACGGGGTTATGGTGAACCCGTGCCGCGCGAGCCACTCCTTCTGGCGCGCCCTGTCCTGGACGATGTGCAGCACGCTCGCGCCCGGACGGACCGGCGCGTGTGCGACCGCACGCGCCATTCCCTCGGCGGAGATCGTCTCGATCTCCGGCATCAGCACCGCGCATTCCTCCGCGAGCCTGACGATCGCGTCGGCGTCGTGGAAGGAGGCTTCGATGAAGCGCGAGGCGACGCCGCGCGCGGGCGCCGTCGGATCCGGGTCGAGCACGTGGACGTCGTAGCCCATGGAGCGCGCGGCGAACGCGGTCATGCGACCGAGCTGGCCGCCGCCGAGGAAGCCGATCGTCGAGCCGGGCGGGATGAGCGACACTTACGGCAGCCGCTGGCCGAGCACTTCCTCGCTGCGCGCTTCGCGCCAGACGCGGAGACGCGCGCGAAGCTCGGGGTCCTCGTTCGCGACGATCATCGCCGCGAGCAGTCCCGCGTTCGCGGCGCCCGGCTTTCCGATGGCGAGCGTTCCGACGGGGACGCCGCGCGGCATCTGCACGATGGAGAGCAGGGAATCGACGCCGTTGAGCATCGTCGCCGGCACCGGCACGCCGAGCACGGGGAGCAGCGTCTTCGCGGCGACCATGCCGGGCAGGTGCGCGGCGCCGCCGGCCGCGGCGATGATGACGCGGAGACCGCGCGACTCAGCGGTCGACGCGTACTCGAACATCAGGTCCGGAGTGCGATGCGCGGAGACGACGCGGGCCTCGTGTGGCACCTGCAGCTCGGTGAGGATCTCGATCGCCGGTGCGAGGACGTCGTAATCGCTGCGGCTTCCCATGATCACTCCCACCAACGGTGCTGCGGCAGCGCTCATCCTGGCGAAGCTCCCGGTCGAGGTCCGCGGGAAAGTTGGTCGCGTGAGAGCGCGAACGACAGCCCCGGAACGAAACATGGGGCCGCGATCGTTCGCGGCCCCATGTGACTTTCGTTATTTCAGCTCCCGAGGAGGGACTCGAACCCCCGACCCGGTGATTAACAGTCACCTGCTCTACCACCTGAGCTACTCGGGATCAGTCCAGAGAATTTATCCGGCTCGCGCTTCCCGGTCAACGTCCCGACGGCGTGTTTTCGTCGCCGGCGGCTCGGGAAGCACCGTCCGTAGCCAGTGCCCGGTGTGCGACGCTTCGACCTGCGCGATCTCCTCCGGACGACCCATCGCCACGACCTCGCCGCCGCGGATCCCGGCTTCAGGGCCGAGATCGATCACCCAGTCGGCGAGCTTGATGACGTCGAGGTTGTGCTCGATGAGAACGAGCGTGTGCCCGGCGTCGACGAGCCGGTCGAACACCGTCGCGAGCTTGCGGATGTCCTCGAGGTGCAGCCCGGTCGTCGGCTCGTCCATGATGTAGAGCTTCTTCCCGCTCTTCTTCGTCGCGAGGGCGAGCTCGCGCGCAACCTTGAGGCGCTGCGCCTCGCCGCCGCTGAGCGTCGTCGCCGGCTGTCCGAGGCGCAGATAGCCGAGCCCCACCTGCTGGAGCTGCCAGAGTGCCTGACCGAGCTTCTCCTCGCGCGGGAAGAAGCGGATCGCCTGATCCACCGTGAGCTCGAGGACGTCGTGGATGTTCTTCCCGTTCACGCGCACGTCGAGGACGTCGGCGCGGAAGCGCTTGCCGCCGCAGTCGTCGCAGGGGACGAAGACGTCCGCCATGAACACCATCTCGACCTCGAGATAGCCGGCCCCCTCGCAGCGCTCGCAGCGGCCGCCCTTCACGTTGAAGCTGAAGGTCCCCGCTCCGTAGCCGCGCTGCCGGGCGAGCGGCGCGTCGGCGAAGATGCGACGGATCTCGTCGAACGCCTTCACGTACGTGACCGGGTTCGAGCGCGGCGAACGGCCGATCGGCTCCTGGTCGATGAGCACGACGTTCTCGATCCCCTCGGTGCCGGTGAGCTCGCGGTACGACCCGACCTTCTCGCCGAGATGCATCTTCGCCGAGTGCTCGCCGTGGATGCGATGCTCGAGGGCGCGATACAGGACATCGTGCACGAGCGTGCTCTTGCCGGATCCGGAGACCCCCGTCACCGCGGTGACGGTGCCTAACGGTATGCGGATGTCGACGTCCTTGAGGTTGTGCTCGCGCGCGCCGGTGAGGGTGAGCCAGCGCGGCCCGAGCCGGCGCCGATGCTCGGGGACCGGGATCGAGCGCCTGCCCGTGATGTACTGTCCCGTCAGCGGGCTCTCGGCGATCCGCGAGATCGGACCGGCGAAGACGAGGTCGCCGCCCTGCTCGCCGCTCGCGGGCCCGAGCTCCACCATGTAGTCGGCGGCCCTGATCGCGTCGACGTCGTGCTCGACCACGAGCACGGTGTTGCCGCCGGCGCGCAGGCGCTGGAGGAGGCGCAGCAGGCGATCCATGTCGCGCGAGTGCAGCCCGATCGACGGCTCGTCGAGGACATAGAGGGTGTCGACCAGGTGCGAGCCGAGGGAGTTCGCGAGCCCGATGCGCTGCGCCTCGCCGCCCGAGAGCGTGCGCGCGGCGCGATCCATCGACAGGTAGTTCAGCCCCACGTCGCAGAGAAACTGCACGCGGTCGCGCGCCTCGATCAGGATGTGCTCCGCCACCTGCCGCTCGAAGTCGGAGAGCTTCACCTGCTCGAGCCAGGCGAGCAGCTGGTCCACCGGAAGCGCGCTCACCTCGGCGATGTGCCGGCCGGCGACGCGGACGTTCAGCGCCTCGGGCTTGAGCTTCGTACCGTGGCACACCCGGCACTCGTTCGCCGTCTGGTACTGCCGGAGGAAGACGCGGATGTACTGCTTGTAGCGCTTCTCCTCCAGTCCCTCGAGAAACGGGACGATGCCGACGAAGCCGCGCTGCCGCGAGCGGAGCAGCTTCTCGCGCGCCGACTCGGGGAGATCGCGCCAGGGCGTGTCCAACGAGATTCGCTCGCGCTTCGCGAACTCGGCGAGGGCGCGGCGCTTGTTCTCGTAGCGCGGCATCGTCCACGGCGCGATCGCTCCCTCGCGCAGGGTGCGCTCCGGGTAGGGGACGATCAGCGCCTCGTCGTACTCGAGCACCGCGCCGAAGCCGTTGCAGGTCTCGCAGGCGCCGCGCGGGTTGTTGAAGGAGAAGAGCTGCGGCGTCGGCGCCGGAGCGGAGGTGCCGTCGTACGGGC
>JABFXM010000271.1 GCA_013361745.1 Gemmatimonadaceae bacterium
ACATCGCGGGGAGCAACGGCCCGACGGTGCTCGTGACGAGCGCGGTCACGCCAAGAACGACGGCCACCCCCGCGCTGGTCGTCGCGAGGAAGGGCCGCGCCAGCGTCGCGAGCGTCTGGGGCGGCTCGGCCATCGCGGTGACGTCAGGCAGCGCCGGCTGCGTCGTCGGCACGAAACGCTTCCTTCAGCAGGTGGTTGCGATAGCGATTCTCGCCGCGGTCCCAGAGGAGCTGTCCGGCGGCGGCGCCGAGGAGGGGGCCGTAGATCGCGATCGAGAGCGCGAGGCGCGGAATGCGCCACACCGACAGCGCGAGATCGGCGTTGCCGCTCACGAAGAGCAGCGCCGTGTCCAGGATCGCCGCGAGAACGACTCCAAAGGGCAGCCCGTAGCGGAAGACGAACGAGACGCGGCCCCGCGCGCGTACGCTCTTCCAGCGCTCGGCGTCGAAGGGAGTGATGGAGAAATCGATGCTCATGAACGGCGTCCGTTGGCGGCCCGAGCACGATCGATCCAGCTCCGCACCGGTGGCGGCACGAGCAGGTCGTCGGCGATCGCGGCGATCTCCTCCGCCTCCTCCCACTCGGTGCGAAGGGTGGCGAGCTCACCCTCGAGCGCGCGTCGCTCGCTCTCCTCGTGCGCGGACATCTCGAGCGCGAGACGAACTTCGGCCGGGAGGTTCGGGATCGCGATGTTGCCGAGCTTCGTCGCGCGTCGCGCGACGTGCCCGAAGTACCGCTCGGGGGTTCCGACCGATTCGATCATCGATACCGCGTCCACGACCTCGATGCGGGACGCTCCCGCCGCGTTCACCGCGGCGAGGAGATGGCTCGACGCGCGGAGCGCGGGCGCGCCGACGAACTCGCGCTGGCCACCGTCGTACGCGAGCCGCAGCGACCAGTCGGCGTCGCCACGAGGGAGCAGCGCCGCTCTCTCGAGGTGCACGTAACGCACGGTGAAGAAGAAGCGGCGCCCGGCGGGAATGCGCGCCACGGCGCGGCGCTTGAGCAGCGCCTGCCCGACGCTGACGCCGCCCCAGACGAGGGGGAGGCTCGCGCCGGCGAGGATCATCGCCGCCCCGCCGACGAGCGCACCCGTCGCGACGACGCCGGTGGCGGCGCCCATCACGAGCGCGGCGCGCCGTCGGCTGCCGAGCTGCGCACCGTAGCGCCATGCCGCGAACTCCGGACGGAGCGGACGTCCGATCCGAATCAACTCCAGACCCTCGCGAAGTCGCGCGAGCCCGATCTCGTCCGTGGAGACGCGAACGCGCGTGGCGCGGAAGCGCCGCTCGCAGTCCTCGATCGCCTCCCACCGCTCCTCGAGCGGGGTGAGGTTCCAGCGGCGGCAGTGCGCGCAGACGACCCACAGGCGCCCCTTCTCCGGATCGAAGGCCAGCCGACGCCCGACGGGAAAGCGCTCGATGACCGCGTTCTCGCCTAACGTCGAATGACAGAAGATACAGGTGCGGAACATCGGCTCAGGGGCGCGGCGGCGGGGTTATGACGAAGGGTTGCAGGTGGGAGGCCGGCAGGTGCGCGAGGCTCGCCTTCGCGACCCGCCACAACCGCGCGTTCCCGGGCTGCCGATCGAGAACGGTCGCGTCGATCCTCACGGCGGCGGCGAAGGCGCTGTCGCGGCCCGCGTCGTCCCCGGAAAGGAACCGGATCAGGGCGAGCTGAAGGCGATAGGGCGCGCTCTGCGGCGCGAGGGAGATCGCGCGGCGGGTATGCAGGTCCGCCGCGGCGAGCAGCGAGTCCCGGCCGGAGGAACGATCCTCGAGGGCCGCCTTCAGATACTCGTAGGCGAAGGTCGCTTCCGTCCAGGGATCACGCGGTTCGCCGGGAGCCATCCGGCGCATGCTCGCTAGATCGCGGTGCGCGAGGGCAAGCGGCTTGGGGGTGCGGACTGCTCCGGGATCGCGGTCGCGTGCCGCGCGGAGCTCGGCGATGCGCGCCGTCCAGATCGCGTCGCCCGGATGCTCGGCCAGATACATCTCGGCGAGGCCGATCGCGTCGTCGTAGCGCTGCTCGAGACGGAGTCCGGCGAGGATTCCCTCGTATACCCCCGACGAGTGGTCCCCCGCCGCGAGCAGCGCCGCGTAGTAGCGCGAGATCTTCAGGATGGTCGCGACCGAGTCCGGTGTGTATGGCCAGTTCGCGTCATTCACCTCGGGGTGCGACGCGGCCGCGAGCGCGACGATCGCGCGCCGGCGCAGCTCCGCGGCGCGGTCGTTCCGCTGGTCGAGTGCGTGCGCGTAGCCGAGCGACGATATCGCCTCGACATAACGGTGCTCCCGCAGATAGGCGGCGCCGAGGGCGAACTGCGTCATCGCGTGCGTCTCGCGCTGCGCGGCCCGCTGCTCGAGGACGGGGAGATTCACGGCGGCGCGCTCCGCGTCGTCGTACGCTCGGGTCTCGTCGCGCGCCTGCTCGGTCGTGACCGCGAGCCAGCTCGAGAGCGCCAGGACAGGTAGCGCGACGGAAGAGACGCGACGCGAGCGATCGGGATGAGAGGCAGGGCCGGCGTCGGATTCGGGGCCCACGCAGTGAGACCCACGGCGACCGCCGCGGCGAGGAAGCTCACTCCCAACGTGTAGATCGTCGACGGCGGGTCGTACGGCAGCGGGCCGGCGAACGTCGTGACCAGCGTGCGCGCGCCGAGCGCCAGCGCGGCTCCGCACGCGCCGATGGCGACCGAGAGCGAGAGCGGGAACGCGAGCGGGGGCGCGAGCGCCGGGCGGAGCGTCCGCGGAGTCCCGACAGGGACGACGGCCGAAGTCCGGGGAGGCACCGCCCCGGATGGTCGTTCGCTCTCCGTCAGCCCGCTACGACGCGTCCAGTCGGCCATGATGGTGACCTCTCGTCACGCCGGGCACCGCGCCGCGACGTCGAGCGAATCTACGACGGCGGCGTCGCTCGGCAAGCGGCCGGGGTCACAGCGTTAGGTGCGTCGGGCGAGCACGCGGGGCGGACTGAACGTCGCGTCCGCAGTCGGTGGGGAAAATTCCTGCGTCGTCCCCATGATGGGCCGACAGACACCGCCGCGGGCCACGTCATTCGTTGGGGACGCACCACGAGGAGAAGCCAATGTCCGACGATCCCAGATACATCGAAGCGCAGCGGCGAGTGCGCGCTCGGCGCGAGTTCCAGCAGCATCTCGCGGTCTATCTCGTCATCAACACGATGCTGTTCCTGCTCAACTTCTTCACGATGCCGGGACGCTGGTGGTTCTACTGGCCCCTCTTCGGCTGGGGAATCGGGGTGACCGCGCACGCGGTGGCGCTCTACTTCACTCTGCGGCAGGGCGGCGAGGTGGAGGAGAAGGCGATCCGGCGCGAGATGGAGAAGCACGCGCACGCGTGACCCACGCTGAGGCCGCGTCGGGAATTCTCTGGACCGCGCGACACGGGAAGCACCGCAGGATGGAGCGATGCCGCCGCTGCATCGCGTATTTCCCGGAGGCGGCGCTCGTGCGCGAGCTGGGCGCGACGCCGATCGACT
>JABFXM010000577.1 GCA_013361745.1 Gemmatimonadaceae bacterium
TGGCTACGCGCTGGCGGCGATCGTGCGCGCGGCGGGCGGCGTTCCGATCGATCTCGGAATCGCGCCGGACGATCGCGACGCGATCCGGATGCTCTTCGAGAGCGCGGCGTCGCGGGCCGATCTCGTCGTCACGAGCGCGGGAGTATCGGTCGGTGCGCACGACCACTCGCGCGCGATCGTCGACGAGCTCGGCGCGGTGGATTTCTGGCGGATCGTGGCTCGTCCGGGCTCGCAGCTCGCCTTCGGCAACGTGCGGGGGGTGCCGTGGCTGGGACTGCCTGGGAATCCTGTATCGGCGATCATCACGGGGGAGCTCTTCGTGCGTCCGGCGGTGCTCAGGATGCAGGGCGCGCGCGCCGTGCATCGCGCACCGATGTCGGCATCGCTCGGTGCGCCCGTCGCGCGCGCGAGCGAATCGACGCAGCTGCTGCGCGCGCGACTGAGACTCGAGCACGGACGATGGCGGGCGACGCTCACCGGCGCGCAGAGCTCCGGGCGTCTCGCGTCGATCGCGGAGGCGGACGCGCTGCTCGTCATACCGCCGGGAACGGGGGAGCTCGCGGCGGGGGCGGCGGTCGCGGCGCTGCCGCTCGTCGCCGGCGCGCCGATGCTCGAGCGGTTGACGACGACGCTCGACGCGGGCCAGTGACCGCTCGCGCCGCGGAGATGACGCGGCTGGAGGAAACGCTCCGCAGGCGCTTCCGAGTCGTCGAGACGCCGATCACCGCCGGCGCCCATCGCATCGACCTGCTCCATCCCGCGAGCGCCGAGGAGCTGATCAGCGAAGCCGACTTCGACCGCGACGAGCGGCTGCCGTACTGGGCGGAGCCATGGCCATCGTCGTTCGTGCTCGCGGCAGAGATGCTCGCCGAGCGCTGGGGCGCGGGACGCGGACGCACGCTGCTCGAGCTCGGGTGCGGCACGGGGCTCGTCACCGCGGCGGCGGCGATCGCGGGGTTCGTGGTGACCGCGAGCGACTACTACGAGGACGCGCTGCGCTTCGCGCAGCTCAACGCATGGCGCAACGCGGGACGCGAGGTCGAGGCGACGCTGCTCGACTGGCGCGCGCTCCCCGAGTTGCTGCCACGGTACGACGTCGTGCTCGCGGCGGACGTGCTCTACGAGCGTCCGTACGCGGAGCTCGTCGCGCGCACGATCGCGCGCACGCTCGCGCCCGAGGGGATCGCCATCGTCGCCGACCCGGGACGGATCGCCGCCGGTGCCTTCGTCGAGTCGTGCGCGGCGCTGGGGATGTCCGTCGACCGCGCAACACGCCTGCCGTACGAGGAGGGCGCCGTGCGGCAGACCATCGACCTGTACAAGATCCGGTCCGGCGGTGCCGGTTAGGAAACCCGCGCCGGAGTCGGCCCGAGACGCGCGGCGACCACCTCGGCGATGTCGCGCACCGGAACGGTCGAGTCCTTCGCCTTGAGGCCGTCGGTCATCATCGTCATGCAGAAGGGGCACGCGACCGCGATCTCGTCGGCGCCGGTCGCGAGCAGCTCCTCGGTGCGCTCGACGTTGATGCGCTTCCCTTCCCGTTCCTCCATGAACATGCGGCCGCCGCCGGCGCCGCAGCAGAGGCCACGGTCGCGTGAGCGCGGCGCTTCGACGAGATCGACGACGGGGAGCGCGCGCTTGAGCGTCTCGCGCGGGGCGTCGTAGACGTCGTTGTAGCGACCGAGGTAGCAGGAGTCGTGGTAGACGACGCGCAGCTTCTCGCGCTGCGCGGCGCCGAAGGGGATCTTCTCGTCGGCGAGCAGCGTCTCGATGTACGTCGAGTGGTGGATGACGTCGTAGTTGCCGCCGAGCTGCGGGTACTCGTTGCCGATCTGGTGGAAGCAGTGCGGACAGCTCGTGAGCACGGTCTTCACGCCGTAGCGATCGAGCGTCTCGATGTTCTGCTTCGCGAGCATCTGGTAGAGGTACTCGTTCCCCATGCGGCGGGCGGGGTCGCCGTTGCAGGTCTCTTCCTGGCCGAGGATGGCGAACTTGATCTCGGCCGCCTGGAGGATGCGGGCGACGGCGACGGCGATCTTCTTCGCGCGATCGTCGAAGGAGCCCATGCAGCCGACCCAGAAAAGGATCTCCGGCCTCTCGCCGCGCTCGACCATCTCCGCCATCGTCGGGATGTCGAGTCCCTCCGCCCAGCGCGCGCGGTCGCCGGCGCTGAACGCCCAGGGGCTGCCGTTGCGCTCGAGCGACTGAAAGGTGGGCTGCACCTCCTCGGGTAAGCGCGATTCCATCAGCACGAGATTGCGACGCATCTCGTTGATGATCTCGAGCTGGTCGATGCCGACCGGGCATTCCTGCACGCAGGCGCGGCAGCTCGTGCAGGCCCAGAGCTCGGCCTCGGTGATGAAGGTGTCGAGGAGCCGGCGCTCCTCGAGGATCTGCGTGACGCTGACGGCGCCGCCGTCCATCCCCTCGCCGTGCACGAGCGCGGGATGCGAGAACTCCATCCGGTCGCCGGTGACGACGGGCCCCTTCTCCATCAGCCGCTGCCGCGTGTTGATGACGATCTTCCGCGGGCTGAGCGGCTTGCCGGTGATGTTCGCCGGGCAGGCGGCGGTGCAGCGGCCGCACTCGGTGCAGGAGTAGCCGTCGAGCAGATTCTTCCAGGTGAGATGCTCGACGTCCGACGCGCCGAACTGCTCCACACCCTCGGCCTCGAGGTCCATCGCGCGCATCACGCGCGGCCAGGGATGCGGGGTGTTGGTGAGATAGACGTTCGGCAGCGAGGTCGCGACGTGGAGGTGCTTCGAGTACGGCAGGTAATTGAGGAATCCGAAGATCAGCAGCGCGTGCGCCCACCAGGCGACGTCGTGGCCGACGGCGGCGGTGTGGGGGCCGAGATACGTGAAGGCGACGCCGAGTCCATGCGAGATCAGCTTGTCGGCGGGGACCGCGTCGGGACGAAGCGCGGCGAGAAATCCGTTCGCGAGGAGCATCGTCACCATCAGCCCCGCGATCATCGAGAGAATGACGAGCGCGTCGACGTGCTCGAGGTTGTCGCCCTCGAGGCGGCGCGGATGCAGCACGAGCCGGCGGTAGAAGGCGAACGCGATCGCGGCGAGGACGAGGATCGCGAAGACGTCCTGCGAGAGCGTGTCGAGGCGATAGACCGGCGTCGGGAGGAAGCGGAGCGAGAAGCCGGGAAAGATTCCCTCGAGGATGAACTCGATCGTCCCGACCGTGAGCACCATGAACCCCCAGAAGATCAGGGCGTGCATGATGCCGGCGACCGGCTCGCGGAGGATCTTGCTCTGCCCGATCGCGATCCCGAGGAGATTGCCGAGCCTGCGCAGCGGTCGGTCCGTGCGGTCGTCGGGGCGGCCGAGCCGCATGTAGGAGACGAGCCGCTGAACGTTCAGCGCGAAGAAGCCCGTCGCGAGCGCGACGAAGAGCAGGAAGACGATGTTCGAGGCGGTCATGGGGCGAGAAGCTATTCCGGAGAACTACCGTCAGCAATGAGGTGGAAATGCGAACGATCAACG
>JABFXM010000527.1 GCA_013361745.1 Gemmatimonadaceae bacterium
GGGAAGACCGAAGAGGAGCGAGACGCTGGGAACCGCTCTCTGACTGAACAAAAGGGCATGAAGGGGTGAATCAGCAGCCCTTCTGGCGCTGTTGCTGATTGAACAGAAGGCACGAAGACACGAAGGGATTATTGAAAATCCTTCGTGCCTTCGTGCCTTCTGTTATTAACAGCAAGGCGGTTCTTCCCGCCTTCTGTTATTCACAGCAGCGGCAGCCTTCGGGCCTTCTGTTATTCCCGGCGATGCTTCACCAGCGCGGGTCGGCGCCGAGCATCACTTCGATGTCGCTCACCGGCACGGGGCGGGAGAAGAGGTAGCCCTGCGCCGATTCGCAGCCGATGGCGCGCAGCGCCTCGAGCTGCGAGCGCGTCTCCACTCCCTCGGCGACGGCGACGACGCCGATGTTGCCGGCGAGATCGCGCACGGTGTGCACGAGCTGGCGGTTCACCGGGCGCTCCTCCATCCGCATCACGAACGTGCGGTCGATCTTGATCCCGTCGAGAGGAAGCTGGTGGAGCTGGCTGAGCGACGAGTACCCGGTGCCGAAGTCGTCGAGGTAGATGCGGATGCCTAACGCGCGGAGCTGGGTGAGGTACTCGCGCGTCCGCTCCGGGTCCTCGATCGCGAAGCTCTCGGTGATCTCGAGACGGAGCGTGTGCGGATCGAGCCCGCTCGCCTCGACCGTCTCGGCGACGAACTGCACGAACCCCGGCTGCGCGAACTGCTTCGGCGAGAGGTTCACGCTGAGCGAGAGCGGCACGGCGCGGGGATGGCGCTCCTGCCAGGCGCGCATGTCGGCGCAGGCGCGCGCGAGCACCCAGCTGCCGATGGGGACGATGAGCCCCGTGTCCTCGGCCACCGGGATGAACTCGAGCGGCGGGACGATGCCGCGGCCCGGGTGCCGCCACCGGATCAGTGCCACGAGCTCGGTGATGCGTCCGCTGTCGAGGGTAATGAGCGGCTGGTAGTACAGCTCGAACTCGTCGCGCTCGAGGGCGTGGCGGAGATCGGTCTCCATGCGCAGGCGGGCGAGCGCCTTCGCGTGCATCACGCTGTCGAACATCTCGTAGCGCGCACGGCCGGCGGACTTCGCGCGCGACATGGCGATCCCCGCCTGCTGCATCAGCTTACCCGGGACGTCGAGCCCGGAGGAGCTGAGCACGATCCCGATGCTCGCGGAGGTGTAGACCTCACCCTCGCTCGTCTCGATCGGTGCCGCGATCGAACGCTGCATGCGGCCGGCGACGCGGCCGCCGTCGCTGTCGTCGGAGAGGCTCTCGAGCAGGATCGCGAACTCGTCGCCGCCGGAGCGCGCCACCATGTCCTCGCCGCGGACGCACTGCTCGAGCCGGCGCGCGATCTCCGTCAGCACCTCGTCGCCGATGGCGCGTCCGAGGCTGTTGTTGATCGACTGGAAGCGGTCGAGGTCGAGCGCGAGCACGGCGAAACGGAATTCCTTGTGGCGGCGCGCGCGCTCGATGGCGTGCCCCAGGCGATCGAGAAAGAGCGCGCTGTTCGGGACTCCCGTGAGCTGGTCGCGCAGGGCGAGCTGGCGGAGCTCGTCCTCGACGAGCATGTGCTGTGCGAGCTCCTGATGCAGCTCGATGGTGCTCGAGAGCAACGCGGCGACGCTGGTGATGAGCAGCCTGTCGTGGTCGGACCAGGCGCGAGGGGCGTCGAGGACGACGAGCAGGGCGCCAGCGTTCATCGCGGCGAGCGCGCCTTCTTCATTCCTGGCGGCCGCCGACTCGCCGCGCAGCTGAACGACCGCGAAGCCGCCGCCCCCGGCGTCGCGGGCCTGCCGAGCATGGCTCTCGTATCCGGTCGCGGAGACGCCGACGTCGGGGAAGAAGGCCGTGCTGGAATGCGCGGCGGCGCTCGGCAGGGTGAGGAGCGTCACCCCCGGACCCTTCACGCCTCCTCCCGTGCATGCGAGTCCGCGCGAGATGATCCCCG
Source organism: Gemmatimonadaceae bacterium (assembly GCA_013361745.1). Classification (GTDB taxonomy): domain Bacteria; phylum Gemmatimonadota; class Gemmatimonadetes; order Gemmatimonadales; family Gemmatimonadaceae; genus JABFXC01. Next base: position 1,957 of record JABFXM010000527.1, read on the forward strand.
TCGCCTGCGCGATCGACGTCTCCCACAGCGCGAGAATCGCGCTCGGAGAGACGTTCGGGATCGCGGGCACCGACCCGGGGGTCGGCGTGCGGTTGGGGGTCAGCAACCGGGGCGGCATGGGCTTATATGACGAGCGAGCCCGGACCACGGCACGAATCACAACATTAGAGGAATCCAAGACAGCCTGACCGCGGCCGAGCCCCGGGGCTCACAGCGAGGCGGCGAGCGGCAGGTCCACCTCGAAGGAGAAGTGCGTTCCGCGCCCGGGACCCTGTCCACGCATCGCTCAGCGCCCATCATCGCGCCAATATCAAGGCAGATTATGACCCGCGAAGCCCCGAGCTCGAGACGTGGCGTCATGCTGCCCGCGGCGGACGAGGAGAGCGGCCGATCCGGGCTGCCCGTCATCCGGAAACGACGAGCGGTGCTGCCGCTGGTGGCCCAAGCTGGACGTCTACTCCCGGCCGTCGAGACTCGCCTGCGCTCTCGGACCCCTGGAGTCGTGGAGCGCGACGGATGCGCGTACGAGCATGTCCATCGGCCCGAGCGCGAGATCCGCGAAGTTCGTCGTCGCACAGTAACCGGCGCGCAAACGGATGGCCTCACCGGGGACGTCGGCCAACCCGCCGGTCTCCAGCTCTTCCTCGAGCCGGTCGATCATCCGCAGCGCGCCCGCGGCGTCGGTGCCCGGCGCGATCACCGCGAACTCGCGCGTGCTGACACGCCCGATCACGTCGGAGCCGCGCGCGAAGCGACGGAACTGCTCCGCGATGCGGATCGTGGTCCCCGGATCGAGATCATCGTCGGGACGATCGGCACGCATCGCGGTGAACGCGATGCACGCCAATGGCTCGGAATGGCGAGCGACATCCGCCGCGAGCTCGCGTGCCCGGCGCTGCAGGCCGGTGGTGTTGTACAGTCCCGTCGCGACGTCGACGAGGCATGTCCCGCGGATGCGGTCGACGGCCTGCTTCGCGCCGAGGAAGGTCTGGAGCTTGAGAAGCAGCGCCGATCCGTCGAGCGGGAACGAGCATACCTCCCAGGCGCCGGAACTGTACGCCGACAGGCGCTCCGCGCGGGACATGCCGTGCGCCGCGATGAGGATGATCGGCGTCGCGAGATCGAAGTCGGGACTGCCGCTCAGCTCGCGGCAGACCCGTATCCCGCTGCCGTCACCGAGCGCCGCGTCGAGCACGACGACATCGGGGGAGCGCTCACGGGCGAGCTCGAGAGCCTCGCGGGAGGAAGCTGCGTCGAGCACGGAGTAGCCACTGGTCTCGAGCACGCCGCGCCATGCACGGCTGTCGATCTCGTTCTCGGTCGCGAGGAGGATGACGAATGGACGCCGCGGCTTGCTGTCGGTAGTCATGCCGGTTCCCACTATTCCATCTCGTCGATCGACCGTGGCCAATCCTGCTTCAGCAGCCGCGAGAGCGCACGATCGGCGAGCAGCCGGCCCCCGGTCTGGCAGCGCGCGCAGTAGTTGGTCTCGTTCGTCGCGTACCGGATGCGCTGGACGGGGGTGCCGCACGCGGGGCACGGCTGCCCGAACTTTCCATGCACCGCGAAGTCCTCACGGAACGCGGTGACCTCCTCGGGGAATCCGTCGCCGGCTTCGGCGCGGAGACGCACCGTCCACTCGCCGAGCGTCAGGCACGTCGCGTCGTACAGCCGCCCGATCTCGTCGGCGGTGAGCTTCGACGTCAGCATCAGCGGAGAGAGCCGGGCGCGATGCAGGATCTCGTCCGAGTAGGCGTTCCCGATCCCGCTGAACAGTCGCGGGTCGGTGAGCGCGCGCTTGAGGGTGTGATTCTCGGAGACGAGTCGCGCGCCAAACGCGTCGCGGCTCGTCTCGAGCGGCTCGAGCCCACCGCGCTCGAAGGGCGCGAGCGCGGACTCGCCGGCGACGAGATGGAGTGAAGCGCGCCGCGACGAGCCAGCCTCGGTGAGATAGAGCGTTCCCTCGTCGAATACGAACGCGGCGAGCCAGATCTTCCCCGGCGACTTCTTCCCGGCGGGACGCCAGCGCAGCCGTCCGGCGATCATGAGGTGGATGACCGCGAAGAGCTCACCCTCGAAGCCGATCACGACACGCTTGCCGCTGCGGCGCAGCGACGTGACGCGCCGGCCGGCGAGATCCGCGGGCGACGGCTGCACGGATCGCAGCACGAAGGCGTTCCTGACCGCGAGCTCCCGCAGCGGCTTCCCGAGGACGAGCGCCTCGAGACGCTCGATGTAGATCGTGATGTCGGGCAGCTCGGGCATCGCGGGAGATGTGGCCGCTCGATCAGCTCGCGCGGCGCAACGTGAGGGTGAACGTCGAGCCGCGTCCTTCCTCGCTCTCCACCGCCAGCTCCCCTCCCATCGCCTCGGCGAGGCCGCGGCTGATGGAGAGGCCGAGCCCCGCCCCGCCACGCGGGTTGCTCAACGAGCGGCCGAGCTGCGTGAACGGGGTGAAGATCGCCTCACGCTTGTCAGGAGGGATCCCGTGGCCGGTATCGCTCACTCTGATGCGTACCCGATCGCCCGCCCCCTCGCACGCCACCCTGATCGTGCCGCCGTCAGGGGTGGCCTTGATCGCGTTCGTCAGCAGGTTGACGCAGATCTGGATGATGCGGTCGCCGTCACCGAGCGCGACGAGGGAGTCGGTGCACGCTTGCTCCACGTAGCGGATGCGCTTCGCCTGGAGCTGCGGCAGCACCATCGGCGCGAGCCGCTGGAGCATCTCGCCGAGCGGCACGCGCGTCTCCTGCACCTCGAGGCGGCCGGCTTCGACGCGCGCGAACGAGAGCACGTCGTCGATGAGCGTGAGGAGGTGCTGCTGGTTGCGGCGGATGCGGCCGAGATCCTCGCGCTGCTGGGCGCTGATCGGTCCGCGGAGCTCCATCTCGAGCAGCTCGACGTAGCCGCCGATCCCGTTGAGCGGGGTACGCAGCTCGTGGCTCATCGCGGCGAGGAAGTCACCCTTCGCGCGGTTCGCCTCCTCGGCGGCGGCGCGGGCATGGCGCTCCGCGGCGTAGAGCCGCGCCCGCTCGATCGCCAGCGCGGCACGGGTCGCGACGTCGCTGACGAGCGCGAGGTCGTCGCGCGTGTACGGACGATCGCCGTCGGCGCGCGCCATGAAGATCGTGCCTAACGTCGCATCGCGCGCGCGGAGCGGGACGCAGACGACGCTGCGCATGCCGAGGCGCTCCGCCCACGGGCGGTAGGCGCGCTTGAGGTTCTGCGCGAGCGACGCGGGGTCGGCGACCGGAATGAAGACGGCCTCGCCGGTCCGGAAGACCTGGCCGGCGATCCCGTCACCGACGTGATAGCGATCGGTGTCGAAGAGGGATCGCAGCAGCGTCTGCGTCTCCGGGTTCGTGTGCCGGACCGCCACCGCATCGAGCCATTCGCCGTCCTCCGAGACGAGGCGAACGACGCACTGATCGCCCACGCGCCGCATGAGGATGTCGGTGAGGGCGCGAACGACGGCGAGCGGCTCCAGCGGCTGCTCGGTGAGCGCGCGCGACGCATCGGCGACGGTCTGCAGCCGATCGGCCGCCGCGCGTGCCTCGGCGCGCGCGCGGCGCTCGTCCTCGTAGAGGCGCGCGCGGTCGAGCGCCTGTCCGCACTGCTGCGCGAGCGCCTCGATGAACGCGACGTCGTCGGGCGTGAAGTCGCGCGGCTCCGACCAGTTGAGGCCGAGCGCGCCGACGACACCGCTCGCCGCGCGGAGCGGGATCGCGGCCATCGCACCCATTCCGTTGTCCGCCCTCAGCTCCTCGAGGCTCCGGTATCGCGCCGCGCGCGCGTCCGCGTTCGGGAGCAGGATCGAAGTGCCCGACCGCACGGCATCGGTGAGGGGGAAGGGCTCGTCGATGGGAACCCGACGGAAGCGCGCGAGGGCCTCCGTCTGGTAACCCGCGGCGCCGACGATCTCGAGTTGCCGGCCCTCGGGGTCGAGCATCGCCACGGCCCCGCGCGCGGCGCCGAGCGCGGGCAGGCCGTTCCGGACGACGACGTCCGCGACCTCGCGCGGAGTGAGCGCCGCCGAGAGCTCGCTCGTCGCGCGCTGAAGCGCCTCGAGGCGCCCGACCGCGTGGCGGAGCTCCTGCTCGGCGAGCATCCGCTCGGTGATGTCGACGTGGGTGAGGACGACGTGCGTGACGCGGCCGCTGGCGTCGCGAAGCGGATGGAAGTGTCCCTGCGTCCAGACGGTCCGCCCCGATCCGCGCACGGAGACCTCGGCCATCGAGTAGCGCACGGGCGGTGTGTTCACCACCTCGCCATCGAAGGCGCGGCGAATCGCCGGGATGACGCCCTGGCTCTCGAGCTGCGGGTCATCGAGGACGGTGTAGTTCGGGGGCACGTCCTCCAGCCGCGCGCCCCAGAGGGTCGTGAACGCCGCGTTGAGCGCGAGCGGGCGGCCCTCGGCGTCGTAGATGACGGTGCTGAACGGGGACTGGTCGAAGAGTGCCCGCGCAAGCTGCTCCGCGATCGCCGGTCCGGCGGGCGCTTCGCGGTGCTGCGGGGCGCTCACGCGCGGGGGAGCCGGACTTCGAAGACGGAGCCTTCGCCGGAGCTGCTGCGGAGGGTGAGGTCGCCCTGCATCGCGCGCGCGAGGTCGCGGCTGATGGCGAGGCCGAGTCCCGTTCCCTCGTGACCACTGATCCCGCTCCCGCGCGCGAGCTGCACGAAGGGCTCGAAGATCGCGTCGCGCTTGTCGCTCGGCACACCGATGCCGCTGTCCGCGACGGTGATCACCGCGTCGTCACCGTCGGCCACCGCGGAGACGCGAACGAGTCCTCCCCGCCCGGTGAACTTGATCGCGTTGGAGAGCAGGTTGAGCAGGATCTGCTGGACCTTCTCCGGGTCGGCGTCGACGAGGAGCGCGGCGTCGGCGCCGCCGCATTCGTAGCGCAGCGATTTCGCGGCGAGCTGCGGCGCGACGAGCGCCTCGACGCCGGTGATGAGCGGCGCGATGGGGAAAGGCGCGATCCGGTAGTCGACGTGTCCCGACTCGAGCTTCGCGAAGTTGAGGACGTCGTTGATCAGCCCGAGGAGGTGGCGCTGGCTGCGCTGGATGCGCTGCAGCGCCTCGAGCTGGGCCTCGTTCACCGGTCCGTGGATGCCGATCTCGAGGAGCTGCGCGTAGCCGCCGATCGCGTTGAGCGGCGTGCGGAGCTCGTGGCTCATGTGCGCGAGAAACTGCGCCTTGGCGTGGTTCGCCTCCTCCGCGGCATGACGCGCCTCGTCGGCGATGCGCGTCTTCTCGGCGAGCGCGAGGTTCGCCGCGTGGAGCTCCTCGTTGATCGTCTCGAGCTCCTCGCTGTTCTGCTCGAGCTGGTCGCGGGCGGCGAGGGAGGCGCGGTACAGACGTGCGTTGTCGATCGCGAGCGCGGCACGGCGCGCGATCTCGCCGGCGAGCGCGAGATCGGGGTCGGCGTAGCGGCGCCCGGATTCGGCGGACGCGAGCGTCATCGCGCCGAGGACGCGCTCGTGCGCGGTGAGGGGGACGATGATCGCGCTCGTCAGGCCGAGCTCGCGGCTGATGCGGAGGTGCTCCTCGTCCACGGCGCCGGCGACGAGGAGCTCGTCGGGGATCTCGGGATACATCTCCGGGAGGCCGGTGCGCAGCACCTCGCCGAGACCGTTAGGCAGGTCGAGGTTGGGCGGATAGCGCTCCCACAGCGCGTGGGCGAGCGCCACCTTCTGCGGGTCGACGTGGGCGACGGCGATGCGCGAGATCCTGCCGGGGGCCGCGATGAGATCGACCGCGCACCAGTCGGCGAGCTTCGGCACCACGAGCTCGGCGACCGACTGCACGGTGTTCTCGTAGTCGAGCGAGCTGCCAAGGATCTCCGAGACGCGGGAGAGGTAGTGCAGTGTTTCCTCGGCGCGCTTCTGGTCGGTGACGTCCTTCCAGATCGTGGCGACGCCGCCGTCGGGAAGGGGATAGCAGCGCATCTCCGACCAGGTCCCGCCCTTCGGGTAGTATTCCTCGAAGACGACGGTGGTCTGCGCCTCGCTGGCGCGGCGCATCCGCTCCTCGAAGCGCGTCCCGATGAGATCGGGGTATTCCTCCCAGAGGACGCGGCCCACGAGCTCGTTCACGTCGTGGCCGGCTCGCGCGAAGGTCTTGCCCGCCGCCTCGTTGATGTAGCGGAAACGCCATTCCGCGTCATGGACGACGAAGGGGTCCGCGATCGCCTCGAGGATCCCGCGCACGAAGCGCTCGGTGGCGCGCGTCGCGTCGTTCGCGACGACGAGCTCCTCGTTCACGCGGTGCAGCTCCTCGTTCACCGCCTCCATCTCCGCGGCCTGCTGCTCGAGCTCGTCCCGCTGCGACTCGAGCTCCGTCGCCTGATCCTGGAGCTGCTGCGTCTGCAGCTCCAGCTCGAGGGCCTGCTCCTCGAGCAGACGGCGGCTCTCGACGACCTCGCCGTAGAGGCGTGCGTTCTCGAGCGCGGTCGAGGCGCGGAAGGCGAGCGCTTCGGCGGTGCGGAGGTCGGACTCGCCGTAGCGGCGTCCCGAGTCGGCCGCGAAGAAGCTCATCGCGCCGAGCACGGCGCCATCGTTCCCGAGGATGGGCACGATCGCCGCCGAGCGCGGCTCGAGCGTGTCCAGCAGCTTCGCGTGCGCTGCGCTGGTGGCCTTGGCCGCGGTCCACTGCGCGGTCCACTGCTCGATGAGCAACGGCCGGCCGCTGCGGATCACTCGCGCGACCGGCGCGTCGGAGCGCTCGAGGTTCGGGGCGAACCGGTGAAGCTCGTCGAGCAGGGGCTGCTTGCCGGGCGATGCATGGAGCGCGACGATGCGATGCGCGCCCTGGCGCTCGAGGAGGTCGACGACGCACCAGTCGGCGAGCGCGGGCACCGCGAGGCGCACGATCGTCTCGAGGGTCTTCTCGCGGTCGAGCGAGCCGTGAATCACGCGTCCCGCTTCGGCGAGCAGCAGCGCCCGATCCTCGGCCTTGCGCCGCTCGGTGATGTCCGTCGCGATGCCGATCGTGCGCCGCGGGCGCCCGCTCGCATCGCGGATCACCCGGCCATGCGCCTCCAGCCAGCGGACCACTCCGTCGGGGCGAACGATGCGATAGACGAGATGCTGGTCCTCGCCGGCGGCGCCGGCACGCATCGCCGCGAGCACGCGCTCGCGGTCCTCGGGGTGGAGGAGGCGCTGGTAGCTTTCGACGGTCCCGCCGAACGTGCCGGGCGCAAGCCCGTGGATGCGCTCGAGGGTCTCCGACCAGTGGACGCGCCCGTCGTCGATGTCGCGCTCCCAGCTGCCGATCGCGCTCACGTCGAGCGCGGTGCGCTGGTGCTCCTCGGCGAGGCGAAGGGCGGCGTCGGCGCCGGGGGGAAGCTGCACGCCCCCCGGGGAAGCGAGGTCGTCGCGGGGGCTGCTCTCCGGGAGAGCAGATGCGGGCAACGCGTTATCCTGATCGGCCACTCGATCCGGGAGCAGGCGGCACCGCTGCTTGCGGCCGCGCGGGTCTTGCCACGTCACCGATTGGAGACGACGGCGCTGCGAATACGAAGCGAGAATACTGATAGGGCGGAGCCGCGAGCGCCATAGTCGCCCGGCACGCCCCGCCGGACAGGCCGCGGCTCCCCGAACAGGCGACGGGCACGTCCCGGATCAGGCGCCGGACGTGCCCGTCGTGAAGTGCCGGAACCGGCGCTCAGCCGTGGCTGCCGTGATCGTCGCTCCTCGAAGCGAATCGACCGGAGCTCGGCCTCGATCGTGGAGAAGGTGCCGGCCGGCAGCGCCTGCGTGGGCGAAGCTCGCCCCATCCCCTTTTTTCGGGTGACGCGTCTCACCGGCTCGCTCGCCGGTTCAGCGGCGAAACCCGCATGGACAGAATGTGGGGCGGTCGCGCATGTTCGTAGCGCGATGGCCGCGCTGCTGGCATGGCTCGCGCGTCGGGAAGACCCCCTGATCCCCGCCCGACATGAGATTCGACAACCGTCCCGCCGATGCGCTCCGCATCACCCCGCGCCCGGTATTGCTCACCGCGCACGAGGCGGAGACTCTCGCCGCGCAGGCGATCGCGCTGATCCGCGACCGTGGCGAGAGCGTCCTCAACGCCATCGACGACGGGATCTACATCCTCGACGCGGACACGCGCACGCTCTTCGTGAACACCGCCGGCGCGCGCATGCTCGGCTACCCGTCGTCGCGCGAGATGATCGGGCAGCCGCAGCATCAGCTCATCCACCACTCCTACGCCGACGGATCGGAGTTCCCGGTGGAGGAGTGTCCCATCTATTACTCGGTGAAGGACGGCATCCAGCAGCAGGTGGGCGGCGACACCTTCTGGCGGAAGGACGGCACGCCGCTCCCGGTCGACTACACGTCCATCCCGCTGAAGGAAGGTCGGCGCGTGGTGGGCGCGGTGGTGACCTTCCGCGACGTGAGCGAGCATCTCCAGGCGGAGCAGGCGGCGGCGCGCCTGGCCGGGGAGCGCAGGGCGCTCGCCGAGGCGGAACAGGCGCGGGCGGCGCTGGCGCGGAACGAGCGGCGCTATCGCTCGCTCGTCGAGTCGATCGCGGCGATCGTCTGGACACGAGCCCCCGACGGGCAGTTCGTCGACGAGCAGTCGATGTGGTGCGCCTTCACCGGCCAGCGTCCGGATGAGGCACGCGGGCGGGGATGGCTCGACGCGGTGCATCCCGACGATCGCGCGCGGGTCAGGGCGACATGGGACACCGCGGTCGCCGGGACGATGCGCTACGAGGCCATGCTGCGCCTGCGACGCGCCGACGGCGAATACCGCCGGATGGTCGCGCGCGCGGTACCCGTGCGCGAGAGCGATGGGAGCGTGCACGAGTGGATCGGCACGCACACCGACGTGACCGACCTGCTCGCACGGGAGCGCTGACCGCGTCATCCCCGCGCCGACGGCGCGCGAGTGGAATGCCCGACGGCGTGTGAGATCTCTCCCGGGGAGATTGAGACATGTCGGCTCGACCGCGCGGCTCCCGGCTCCGTCTCGATCTCCTCCTTCCCATCGCGAGCATCGTCTTCATCGCGGCGGGACTCGTGCTCCAGCTCCGGATGGGAGCGAGGCAGCTCGCGTACCGCGTCATGCTGGTGGGGCCCGCCCTCGTGGGAGCGCCGGTGCTCTGGCGAACGGCGCGCGGTGCGCTGCGCGGACATTTCGCCGCAGACGTCGTCGCCACGCTCGCGATCGTCACCGCGTTCGTCCTCCATCAGCCACTCGTCGGACTCGTCGTCGTGCTGATGCAGACGGGGGGCGAGGCGATCGAGCGCTACGCGGAAGGACGCGCGAGCCAGGCGCTGCGCGAGCTCCAGGCGATGGCGCCGAAGAGCGCACAGCGCTTCACCGGCGGGCGCATCGAGGACATCCGCGCCGAGGACGTGCTCGTCGACGACGAGCTGCTCGTGCGGCCGGGGGAGCTGGTTCCGTGCGACGGGGTGGTCGTCGACGGACACTCGCACATCGACGCCTCGCGGCTGACGGGTGAGGCGCTGCCGGTGAGCGCCACCGCGGGAACGCGACTGATGAGCGGCAGCGTCAACGGTGAGGGGGCGCTGACGATGCGGGCCACCGCGCGCGCCGAGGAGAGCCAGTACGCGCGGATCGTCGCGCTGGTGCGTTCGGCGCAGGAGAGCAAGGCGCCGCTGCAGCGGGTGGCGGACCGCTACGCGGTCTGGTTCACACCGGCGACCCTCGTGGTCTGCGCCGTCGCGTGGCTCGTCGGTCGCGATGCCGAGCGGGTGCTCGCCGTGCTGGCCATCGCGACGCCATGCCCGCTCATCCTGGCGACGCCGATCGCGCTGCTCGGCGGGATCAACCGCGCCGCGCGGCGGACCGTGATCGTGCGCCACGGCACCGCGCTCGAGCGGATCGGCGACGCGACGGTGGCCGTGTTCGACAAGACGGGAACCATCACCATCGGGATGCCGCGCGTCTCGTCCGTCGTCGCCGCGCCGGAGTGGGACGAGCGCGCGCTCCTCGCGCTCGCGGCCGCGGTCGAGGGCCGATCGAGTCATCTGCTCGCGCGCGTCGTCGTCACCGCCGCCGAGGAGCGTGGCCTCACCGTACCCGCAGCGCGGCAGGTACGCGAGGCGGCGGGACGCGGGGTCGTCGGCTGCGTGGACGGCCACTCGGTGATCGTCGGGTCGCGATCGCTCGTCCTCGAGGAGCATCCCGGACTGGCCTTCGACTTCGACGCGCTCGAGGAGCGCTGCCCGCCGGCGAGCACGCTGCGGGCGCTCATCGCGGTCGACGGCGACGCCGCGGGCGTGCTGGTCTACGCCGACGAGCTGCGTCCCGGCGCCCACGACGTGCTCGACGCGATGCGCCGGCTCGGCGTGCGGCGGACGATCCTGCTCTCCGGCGATCGAGCCGCGAACGCGACCGCGGTGGCCCACGCCGTGGGGATCGACGACGTCGCCGGCGACCTGCTTCCCGAGGGCAAGGTGGACGCGGTGCACACGCTCGTCGCGCGCGGCGAGAACGTGCTGATGGTCGGCGACGGGACAAACGACGCACCCGCGCTCAGCGCGGCGACGGTCGGGGTCGCGCTCGCCGCGCACGGCGGCGGCGTCACGACGGAAGCGGCGGACGTGGTGATCATGGCGGACGATCTCGGCCGCGTGGTCGAGACGATGCGGATCAGCCGGCGGACGATGCACATCGCGCGACAGTGCATCCGCGCCGGCGTCGGCCTGAGCGTCCTCGGCATGCTCGCCGCCGCCGCTGGCTACATCACCCCGATCCTCGGCGCCGGCCTTCAGGAAGCGATCGACCTCGCGGTGATCCTGAACGCGCTCCGCGCGGCGAGAGCGGCGAGAGCGTAGCTCTCGCAGGGGTCAGGGGTCGGGGGGCAGGGGTCCGCAACGACCACCCGGGACGAGTGATC
>JABFXM010000201.1 GCA_013361745.1 Gemmatimonadaceae bacterium
AACGCGCCCTCCGCCGGAACGGGCTGCAGGTCGAGAGCGTGCGCTCCTCGCGGCGCCCGGGGTCGCGAAGCAAGCACGCGATCATCGTCGGGCGTCGAAGCTGAGCGTCCGCGGGAGAAGCCGCACTGAGGCGGAGGCGGCGCGAGCGTTATCTTCGGCAGGTCGCGCGACACCGACCACTTCCTTCACCGCTGTCATGCCCCTCCCGCGCCCGCTCGCCGCTCTCGCCCTCCCGCTCGTCCTCGCCTGCGCGCCCCGCACCGCTCCGCGCACCGCCGAAGCTCCCCCCGCCCAGCCGGCGCGCCTCGCCGCCCGGGCGCAGCGCGTGACCATCGTTCGCGACGACTGGGGGATCGCGCACGTCCACGGCGCGACCGACGCCGACGCGGTGTTCGGGATGATCTACGCGCAGGCGGAGGACGACTTCAATCGCGTCGAGACGAACTTCATGGACGCGATGGGGCGACACGCCGAGGCGGAGGGCGAGGGCGCGGTGTACCAGGACCTGCGCATGAAGCTCTTCATCGACCCCGACTCGCTGAAGGCGATGTACGCGACGAGCCCGGAGTGGTTGAAGTCGTTGATGAACGCGTGGGCCGATGGGCTGAACTACTATCTCGCGACGCATCCCGCGGTGAAGCCGCGCGTCATCACGCGCTTCGAGCCGTGGATGGCGCTCTCCTTCAGTGAGGGGAGCATCGGCGGCGACATCGAGCGCATCTCGCTCCCGGAGCTCGGCGCGTTTTACGGGAAGCACACCGTCGGCATGACGCGACCGGACGGCCACGCCACCGGTGCGCTCCAGAGCTCGGCGGCGCTCGCGCTGCTTCCACCCCCGCCGGATCCGACACGCTTCGTCGAGCCCACCGGCTCGAACGGCTTCGCGATCGCGCCGTCGAACACGGCACATCACCACGCGCTGCTGCTCATCAACCCGCACACCTCGTTCTTCTTCCGCTCCGAGCTGCAGATGTCGAGCGACGAGGGGCTGAACGCGTACGGCGCCGCGACCTGGGGGCAGTTCTTCATCTACCAGGGCTTCAACGACCGGCTCGGCTGGATGCACACCTCGAGCGGCGTGGACAACGTCGACGAGTTCGCGGAGACGATCGTCGACCATGGGGGGAAGCTGTTCTACCGATACGGGAGCGAGGAGCGCCCAGTCCGCGTCGACACCATCACGGTTCCCTATCGCACGGCGAGCGGCACGATGGCGACGAAGCGCTTCACCGTCTACCGCACGCACCACGGCCCGATCGTGCGCGAGGAGAAGGGCAGGTGGATCAGCGTCGCGCTGATGAACACGCCGGTGGCGGCGCTGGAGCAGTCGTACCTGCGCACCAAGGCGCGGGATTATCCGTCGTACCTCGCCGTCGCCGACCGCTACAAGGCCAACTCCTCGAACAACACGATCTTCGCGAGCGCGGACGGGGACATCGCCTACCTGCATCCGCAGTTCATCCCGCGGCGCGACGACCGCTTCGACTACACGAAGCCGGTGGACGGGAGCGACCCGGCGACCGACTGGCGCGGCCTCACGCCGATCGACTCGGCGCCACACGTGCTGAACCCGCCTAACGGCTGGCTCTTCAACACCAACGACTGGCCGTACTCGGCGGCGGGCGCGTACAGCCCGAAGCGCGCGAACTTCCCGCGCTACATGGACACCGCGGGAGAGAACCCGCGCGGGATCCACGCGACGATGGTGCTCGACGGGAAGAAGGACTTCACGCTCGCCTCGCTGCGCGACGCGGCGTTCGATCCGTATCTCACTGCCTTCGCGAAGCTGATCCCGACGCTGGTCGCCGCGTACGACTCGACGCCGGCGAACGATCCGCTGCGGACGCGCCTCGCGGGCGAGATCGCGGCGCTGCGCGGCTGGGACTACCGCTGGTCGGTGAGCTCGATACCGACCTCGCTCGCGGTGTTCTGGGGAGAGGGCGCGTGGGGCCAGGCGCGCGCCGAGGAGCGCGACGAGGTGATGTCGACGTACGACTATATCGCGACGCGAATGCCCGCGCGGCGGAAGCTGCAGGCGCTCGCCGACGCGTCGGACCGCCTGACGCGCGACTTCGGGAGCTGGCGCACGCCGTGGGGTGAGATCAACCGCTTCCAGCGCCTGACGGGGGACATCGTGCAGCCGTTCAGCGACTCCGGGCCGAGCATCCCCGTCGGGTTCACCTCGTCGCAGTGGGGCTCGCTGGCCTCGTTCGGCGCGCGCAGCTATCCGGGGACGAAGCGCTATTACGGCACGAGCGGGAACAGCTTCGTCGCGATGGTGGAGTTCGGGGACAGCGTGAAGGCGATCGCGGTCACCGCCGGCGGGGAGAGCGGCCATCCGGAATCGAAGCACTTCGACGACCAGGCGGAGCGCTACGCGACGGGGAACCTGCGCGAGGTGTACTTCTATCCCTCACAGCTCGTCGGGCATACCGAGCGGACGTATCGGCCGGGGGAATAGCGGCCGCTGATGGAACCGCAATCCCCGGATGACGCAATTCGCGTTGTGGCTGTGACCCGTGTGAATCCGCGAGGATCCCTGGAGATTGTCGTTCCCTGGTCGATGCCGACATCGACTGTCGAACGACAATCGGACGGATCTGCACGGATCGTCACGGATACGGCTGCTGTAGTATCCGTCGTGTACGTCTCAACGCCTTGTCGGGGCGATCGTCGTCCGGTCAGCCTTCCGTCGCCCGGTTCTTGTCGATGATCGCGACGAGGATGATCACGAACGCGAGCAGCCGCAGCCCGTAGAGCCAGGTCGTGTCCTCGATCCACTCCGCGGTCAGCACCGTCGCGATACGCTGGACGACGAGCACCCAGAAGGCGATCGCGAACATCAGGAAGAGGCGGTCGCGCGTCCGCTTGTAGAAGCGCGCGAAGAAGAGCCCGATCACGAGGTAGCCCGCGGCGAGCGCCCCGGCGACGAAGGCGGCGACGAGTGACATCTAGCGCTCCACGTCCCAGACGAGGCCGTACACGAGCGCCGCCACGCCCAGCAGCGCCGGCAGCGAGCGCCAGGTCGCGAGATCGACCGTCGGCAGCATGCGGACGTCGATGATGAGCACGACGTTGTTCAGCGCGAGCCCGATGAAGCAGATGCTGCTCCAGAGCAGCAGCCGCGCGCGCGACTGGCGATAGCCGCGCCAGAGGAGCACCGCGCAGGCGGCGCTCGTCAGCGCGCAGAGGACGTAGACGATGTCGGCGACGCTCATTCCGAGCTCTCCTGGCGCATCACGTGCCCGGCTTCCTGACGCGGAACGCGTCGGCGAAGGACTGCACGGCCGCCGGCGGCCGCGCGTAGATGGCCTTCACGAGCGATATGGGCTTCGTGCGGTACATCTCGGCGAGCCCGATCGTCGCCGCGCGCAGCGCCGCGCTCTTCGGGGCGTAGCGGTAGACGCCGTCGCCCGCGTCGCCCTCGCGGGTGGCGAGCCCGCTCGCGACGAGATCCTCGAGTCGGCCGGCGACGGAGGCCGGGTTGCCGCGCA
>JABFXM010000346.1 GCA_013361745.1 Gemmatimonadaceae bacterium
ACCCGCGGGGGCAGAGGGGCCCCCGTCGGCGCCGAGTGACCAACGCATCTCCCCGGGAGGATGATCATGCATGAGCGCACCAAGACGATGGCGGCGGGCACCGGCGGCGTGCTCGCCGCGCTGCTGGGGGGGCTCTGCTGCGCGGGTCCGGTGGTCTTCGCCGCGCTGGGCCTCGGCGCCGGCCTCGCCAGCCGCTTCGAGCCGCTGCGTCCTCTCTTCGGCGCACTCATGGTCGGCGCGTTCGCCGTGGCGTTCCGTCGCGCGTATGGCGACCGAAGCGCAGCGATGGCGCCGAGCCTCGGCGGCACACGCGCGGATGCCGGTGACGGAGCGTCGGCTGCCGCGGGCAGTGCGGGGTGCGCCGTTCCGCGAAGCCGGCGTCGCGAGCCGATCATGCTGTGGGCAGCGGCGATGCTGGCGCTCGCACTCTGGATGTTCCCCGCCTGGTCGAAGCTCTTCGTCGATCACACGGCCGCGCCATGAGCGATACGAGCGCGAACATGGTCGTGCTGCGCATCGACGACATGACCTGCCTCTCCTGGGCGGCGACACGCGAGCGCGCGCTCGGCGCGGTACCAGGCGTGCGCCATGCCGAGGTGAGTTATGTGGCGAAGCGTGCCTGTGTGACGATCGGCTCGGATGCTGACCGCACCCGACTCGTGCCCACCCTGCTGCGCGCCGGCGAGGCAGAGGGATATCGCGCGGCGATTCGTGCCTCGGAGCTCGGCGCGACCGCGGCGATCGTGGAGACCGCCGCCGACGTGGGCGGCACATGCGTCAACATCGGCTGCATCCCGTCGAAGAACCTCGTCGAGGCGGCGCAGCACTATCACGCCGCACGCAGGGGCTTCCCGGGCACCGCGCCGTGCGAGCCGGTGCTCGCCTGGGCGCGGGTGCTCCGGCAGAAGCGCGAGATCGTGGACGCGCTGCGGCAGGAGAAGTACGTGGACGTCTTGAACGGATGCGAGCGGGTGACGCTGCTCCGCGGACGCGCCGAGCTGCTGGGCGGCGGTCGTGTGCGCATCGGCGATGGGGAACTCCGCGCGGGAAAGATTGTCATTGCCACGGGTGCCAGGCCGGCGATGCCGCCCGTTCCGGGGCTCGAAGCGGTGGGTGCACTCGACAGCACTTCCGTCATGGAGATGGAGCGCCTCCCCGCGTCATTGATCGTGCTCGGTGGCGGCTCGATCGGGCTCGAGCTCGGGCAGGCATTCCACCGCTTCGGGGCGCGGGTGATCGTCATCGAGGCCGCCGAGCGCATCCTGCCGGGGGAGTGCCCGGAGGTGTCCGACCCGCTCGCGCTGGCGCTCCTGGCCGAGTGGATGGAGATCGACACCGGCATGCGTGCGACGCTGGTCGAGCGCACCGACAGCGGCCTTCGCGTGCGCGTCGAGCAGGGGAGTCTGTCAGGGACGGTCGAGGCAGAGCGGCTGCTCGTCGCTACGGGCCGGA
This sequence comes from Gemmatimonadaceae bacterium, assembly GCA_013361745.1. Classification (GTDB taxonomy): domain Bacteria; phylum Gemmatimonadota; class Gemmatimonadetes; order Gemmatimonadales; family Gemmatimonadaceae; genus JABFXC01. The sequence goes on from JABFXM010000346.1 coordinate 1,453, forward strand.
GGCCCAACACGGAGGCGCTCGGCCTCGATCGCGCCGGAGTGCGGCTGGACGGCCGCGGCTACATCGCGGTCGACGAGTATATGCGGACGTCGAACCCCGACGTCTTCGCCGCCGGGGACGTGACGGGCGGCCCGGGCTTCGTGTACGTCGCCGCGCTGCAGGGCGGCATCGCCGCGCAGGCGGCGCTGGCGGATCGCGCGGAGGAGGGCGCGATTCCGATCGACCTCGCCGTCGTCCCGCGGGTCACCTTCACCGACCCGCAGGTCGCGGCGGTGGGGCTGACCGAGGCCGAGGCGCGGGCGGCGGGGCCGCACGCCACGCGTCACGACGCTCCCGATCCGCCACCTCCCGCGCGCGATGGTCTCGCATCGCAGCACGGGCGCGGTTACCCTCGTGTCGGACGCCGCGACGTGCAAGCTGCTCGGCGCGCACATGGTCGCGCGGAACGCCGGCGACGTGATCGGCGAGGCGGTCCTGGCGGTCCGCTTCGGTCTCACCGCGCGCGATCTCGTCTCGACGCTTCACACATATCTGACCTGGGCCGAGGGGTTCGAGCTCGCGGCGCAGACGTTCACGAAGGACGTGGCGAAGCTGTCGTGCTGCGCGTAGCACTCGTTGGCGTCCGGGCAGGCTCGTAAATGGTGAGGCCGTCGTTGCACTGCGCGATGGCGCTCGTGGGATTGGCATGACGCGTTCGGCGATCCGTCACGGCGCTGAGCGGAACGGTCGAACGCCAGCAATCCGTCGGCTTGAGCCGGGTTGGCCGAGGCTCGGCCGCCGGTGTCAGGATCGCGGCCGTGTCCACGACATGTACTGGACGTAGGATGTGGCTGACCGTGGTATGGTTTCGTGTGCGGTTGTCCTCCGGCTCGAGCTCCGACCGCTTCCGCGACTCGCTCATTACCTTGAGAACCGTCGCGTCGTCCGCCTGGCACGGTGCTGATGTCCGCGAGTACGATCATCGTCGCGATCAACGCATAGCTGCCGCGCCGTGCGCGGTTGCAAGGGAACTCCCGTGATCGCCGAGCGCCGCGTCCCGACTGGACCTGGCTCCGCCAACTCGCTAGCGTCCAACAGCAGGGTGCGCGCAGTATCTCGCCTTACCATCGCTCGGCTCTCGTGAATCGTCATCCACTGGTCGCCGCCGTGCTCTCTGGCGTCCTCGCGCTCCAGCTCTGGCTGGTGGGCGGAGGCGCGGGATGCGCGATGCCCGCCAGTGGCTCGGCGGCCACTGCCGGCAGTGCGATGGCGGGAATGGCGATGCCCGGCCTACCGGCGGAGGGCCGGTCGTCGGACGGCGGGCACCACTCCACTCGGCCGTGCGAGCAGTCGGTGCCTGCGGCACGCTGCCAGCTGATGGCGCTGTGCCTGACCAGCGTCGCCGCGCTCCCGGTGAGCCTTCGCGCTGGCGTGTCAGCGCCGCGCACCCGGGTCGAGGCTGGGGCGCTCGTCGCGCCCCCTTCCCGTACGACCGCGCCCGAGCTTCCCCCTCCACGGGCCTAGTCCAACTCACAACTTGGCGTTCGTGAGCCGCGCGGCTGTCTGACGGCAGCGCGCGGGCCTCGCACGTGGCCGCCCTACACGGCGCCGACGTGCAATCCTGGACTCGGTGGACCATGCATCCCGCACCCTCAGCGCGCCTGACGCGCCTGCTTCTCCTGGCCGCATTCGCGCTAGGCGTCGTTCGACACGCCGGCGCGCAGCGCCCGACTGTCTCTCCAGCACCATCGGGTCTCGACTCGCTGGTCGCCCTCGCGCTGCGGACGAGCCCCGCGCTCCGCGCGGCGAGGTCACGCGTTGACGCCGCGTCGGCACGCGTCGCGCCCGCCGGCGCGAGACCAGACCCAATGTTCATGGCGGGAATCCAGAACTTCCCCCTCAGCGATCCGGGCTTCGGCGACTTCATGACGATGAAGATGATCGGCGTGAGCCAGACGATTCCCTATCCGGGTAAGCTTCGCCGCCGCACCGTAATCGCCGAGCGGGAGGCCGAGGCGGCGCGGGCGTCAGCCGACGCCGCCGAGCGCGCGCTCGT
>JABFXM010000023.1 GCA_013361745.1 Gemmatimonadaceae bacterium
GCGACGCGGGCACGAATCGCCGCGGAGTCGAACGCTCCGATCATCGAAGTCGCGACGAAGCGCGATCGGGCCGATGCCCGGCCGCTCGACCCGGACTCGCACGCGATCGAGGTGAGCGTCGAGACGGGGCGCGGCCTCGACCGGATGCTCGACAGGATCGACGCCGTGATCGCCGGAGCGTTAGGCGCCCCGGTCCTCGACGCGCCCGTCGTGATGCGTACACGGCACCTCGTGGCGCTGCAGACCGCGCGCGCCGAGCTGCGCGACTTCGCAGCGGGCTGGTCGGCGGCCAGCCTGCCCGCTCCCGTCGTCGCGGTGCACCTGCGCAGCGCCGTCGGCGCCCTCGAGGAGCTGATCGGCGTCGTCGACACCGAGGACGTCCTCGACCGCGTCTTCCGATCGGTCTGCGTCGGGGAGTAGGAGAGTAAGGAGAGTAAGGAGAGTAAGGAGAGTAAGGAGAGTAAGGGGAGTAAGTAACTGCCAGCTAGCAGTGCCTTACTCCCCTTACTCTCCTGCTCCCTTACTCTCCTACCGTTAGGCTGTCGCCGCGCCGCTGCGCGCGAGATCGGTGAGCTCGGTGGCGCGGGCGCGAACTGCCCAGGAGATACCGCGTGCCTGGATCGCCGGCTCCACGAGGCGAGCGCCGAGCAGGTAGCCGCTCCGCTCGGGGAGGATGTAGCGGTCGACGGTGCGTGCCTCGTCGCTCATCCCGCCCGAGAGATAGCGAAGACGAAGACCGAGCGCGTTCGAGTCGAGCTCTGGCGCGACGGCGCGAGCGATGACGCTCTCGAGCTCACGAACGCGCGCATACTGTCGCCGCCCGTAGCCGAAGTACTCCCAGGCGGCGTGTCCGGGGCTGATCGCCTGCGAGACCTGCACGGCGAGACCCTCGTTCACGAGCAATTCGCGAAGGGTCGCGCGCCGTCCCGTCTCCCAATAGGAGTAGTAGCCGCCCGCTTCCTCGACGAGCGCGCGCATCTCGCTCCGGCTCCCAGGTGACGTGTACCTGACGGCGTGCGCTATCTCGTGAGCGAGCCAGAGCGGAACGAGCTCGGGGTCGAGGCCGAGTCCCTGCGTCTCCGGGTTGGCGACGCTGGTGAAGTGCTCGAGACAGACGAAGGCGATGCCGCGGCCGTCGACGACGAGCTCACCGGCGTTCGCCGCGCCGACGCCCACCATGAGCACGACGTCGATGTCGACGTCGGTGTCGAGCAGGGCGGCACACTGCTGTTCGGTCGTTCGGGCGAGGGAGACGACGTCGGTGCGCTCGAGCATCGCGCGGAGGTCGGCGCGGTCGGCGGCGACGGTGCTGCGGACTACGTCGTGGAAGTGGGCGCCGACGGGATCGACGACGTAGTTCTGCCAGGAGGCCGTCAGGAGACGGCGATGGGCATCGAAGTAGCGTTGGTAGGCGGCAACCGGGTCGGGGCTCTGGAGAACGGCGAAGAAATCCGGGAGCAGGTTGATGAGCATCAACGCCCAGGTCGCGGGTGGCGGCGCGGAACCGGCGAGTCGCCCGGTGACGAGACGGGCGGAATGATAGCGGTGCACGCCAGACCGAACAAGGGCGATATACAGCACCGACCGAACAAGGGCGGCCTCACGGAGCGATTGGCACAGAATTTCCTTTGGCTCCGAAACAGGGAGAACGTGAAGCACAAGTAGGGCAGGTAGCCAATGACGACGCTCCAGCAGATCGACCTCAAATGCCCGGTATGTGAGACCCGCTTCCGCTCGCAGGCGGTGGTCTCCACCAATTCGTTCGGTGGAAAACGCACCGACTTCCACGAGCGCGCCGCCGGCACACAGCCGCTGCCATACCTGATCCACACGTGCAACCGGTGCGGCTACTCGGGGGCGGAGCGCGACTTCACGGAAGAAGCCGACGTGACGCCGACGCTGAAGGAGCACGTCTGGAACGAGCTCGCGCCGGTCGCGTCGACGGGGATGAGCGGGTCCGAGAAATACGAAGCCGCGGCGAAGGTCGCCGATTGGCAGTCGAGCGAGCCGCGCCATGTCGCCGATCTCCTGCTCCGCGCCGCCTGGTGCTGCGTCGACGAAGGAGACATCGAGGCCGAGCGCTTCTTCCGCCGTAAGGCAGCGTGGAAGTTCGAAGAGGCGCTGGCGAGCTTCGACGGTGTCCCGCGTGAGGAGCGGGCGGTGCTGAGCTACCTCGTGGGCGAGCTGTGGCGGCGTGTCGGCGATCTGAAGCGGGCGACGACGTGGTTCAACTCGGTCGCCGACGAGGTGACCGACCCACAGTCACAGCGCTGGATCATCGACGCCGCGCGCCAGCAGCGCGACTGCCCGCGCGAGTGGTTTGGCTGACGCAGCGATCAGGGGTCAGGGGCCAGGAGTAAGGAACTGAAACAACACGACCGCGGTCGAGCACCTTCGCTCGACCGCGGTCGTGTTGTGCCGACCCCTTACCCCTGATCCCCGACCGCTGACCCGTGCACCTAACGTGTGCCGAACAGGCGGTCTCCCGCATCGCCGAGTCCGGGGAGGATGTAACCCTGGGCATTGAGCTCGCGGTCGAGCGCGGCGCAATAGACGATCACGTCAGGGTGCGCCGTCGCGAGCCGCTTCACGCCTTCCGGCGCGGCGACCAGACAGAGGAATCGGATCCGCGTCGCACCCGCGCGCTTCAGCGACGCGACGGCCGAAACGGCGCTGCCCCCCGTCGCCAGCATCGGATCGAGCAGAAAGAAGTCCCGCTCGCCCGCGTCCCCCGGAACCTTGAAGTAATAGTCCACCGGCTCGAGAGTGTCGTGGTCCCGATAGAGGCCGATGTGCCCGACGCGCGCCGCGGGGACGAGTCGAAGAATTCCCTCGACCATGCCGAGGCCGGCGCGAAGGATCGGCACGAGGGTCAGCTTCTTGCCGCTGACCTGACGGCCGACGGTCGTCTCGAGTGGCGTCTCGACCGGGACCGGCTCGAGGAGCAGATCGGCGGTCGCTTCGTACGCCATCAGCATCGCGATCTCGTCGACGAGCTCCTTGAAGATCTTCGTCGGGGTTCGCTTGTCGCGCAGCACGGTCACCTTGTGCTGGACGAGCGGATGGTGAACGAGACGCAGCGTCGGGAAGAGCGGGGTGGTGTCCATGCGGGGGAAGCTAGTAATTTCGCGACCATGAAAGAATACCAGGCGGTGATGCTGCAGCTGACGCGACACCCCCGCGACGACGAGAACGCGCTCACCGATCTTCTCAATGAGCGAAGCCGCTCCCGCTGGGAGCCGGCGATGATGGCGCAGGACGGCACGCGCCTGACGATCGTGTTCCAGCGCGACGTCGTCGAACCCTGAACCCGCGCCGCTCATCCATGGAGCTCGAGTTCTACGGCGCGGCGCGCGAGGTCACCGGCTCCTGCCACATCCTGCGCGCCGGCGGCCGAACGGTGCTCCTCGACTGCGGCCTGTTCCAGGGGAAGCGGAGCGACGCCGCCGCGAAGAATCGCACCTTGCCGGTACCGGTCCAGGAGATCGACGCGGTCGTGCTCTCGCATGCGCACATCGATCACGCCGGACGTCTCCCTTTCCTTGTGGCGCAGGGCTACGCGAACACGATCTGGGCGACGCCGGCGACGCGCGATCTCTGCGCCCTGATGCTCGCCGACAGCGCGCACATCCAGGAGCAGGACGCGAAGCACCTCGCCCGTCACGGAAAGAACTTCGTTCCGCCGCTCTACGCGATGCGGGACGCGGTGCGCGTGCAGGAGCTGATGGTCGGCGTTCCCTACCACAAGCCGTTCGACGTCGTGCCCGGCGTGCGAGTCACGTATGTCGATGCGGGACACATCCTCGGCTCGGCCTCGGTGCTCGTCGACTGCAGCGAAGGAGGCGTGACGCGACGGCTCGTCTTCTCCGCCGACGTCGGCCGTTATGGTCTGCCGATCATCCGCGATCCGGAGTCCCCCGGCGGCGCCGATCTCGTGCTGCTCGAGTCGACGTATGGAGACCGCGACCATCCGCCGGTCGAAGACATGCGCGCGCGTCTCGCCGAGGTCGTGACCGCGACCGCGGCGCGCGGCGGACGCGTGATGATCCCCGCCTTTGCGGTCGGCCGGACCCAGGAGATCATCTACGACCTCCACATCCTGGCGCGGGAGAAACGGATCCCGCCGATTCCGATCTACGTCGACAGCCCGCTCGCGATCGAGACGACCGCCGTCTTCGAGCTGCACCCGGAGCTCTTCGACCAGACGGAGGATTTCGTCCGCCAGGTGAACGAGCTGTTCCGCTTCGATCTGGTGCACTACACGCGCGACGTCGGCGAGTCGAAGGCGCTCAACTCGCAGCACGGGCCGATGATCATCATCGCCGCCTCGGGGATGGCGGAGACCGGACGCATCGTCCATCATCTCGCGAACGGGGTGAGCGATCCGCGGAACACGGTGCTCATCGTCGGCTTCCAGGCGGAGCACACGCTCGGGCGACGCATCGTCGAGAAGCGGCCGATGCTCAACATCATCGGTGAGCAGTTTCCATTGAGAGCGGAGGTCGTGGTGCTGAACGGATACAGCGCGCACGCGGACCGCAACGAGCTGGCACGCTGGCTGGACGACCTCCGCGCGAAGTCGCCCGCGCTGCGCGACGTCCATCTCGTCCACGGAGAGCCGCCGGCGCAGGACGCGCTGCGCGAGCGCCTGACGGCGAGCGGCTACCGGGTGCACGCTCCCGAGCCGCGCACACGGATCACCCTCTGACATCGCGCGCGTGAGCGAGGACGACGCGACTTCGGGAGCGACGGAAGGCGGGCGGCGGCCGGACGTCGTCGCCCGCCGCGAGCCGAACGGTGAATCGGCGCCGGCGAAGATTCTCGCCGCCGCGGCGCGCCGCGTCCGCGACGCGGGACTCGTCCGTCTCAGCATGCAGGACGTCGCGACGGAAGCGGGAGTGAGCAAGGCGCTCATCCATTATCACTTCCGCGACCGTGACGCCCTCCTCGCGCGACTGATCGAGTGGCTCACCGAACGGCTGCTCTCGCGTGAGCGCGCCGCGCTCGACGACTGCAGGCCGACGGAAGCGATCGACGCGGTCTGGCGCTGGATCGAGCTGGAGCTGCAGCTCCAGGAACTGCGCGTCCTGCTCGAGCTGCTCCACGATCCCTCGACCGGGGCCGCGTCGGCCGCGCGGCGCGCGGCACGCCTGCGCCACATCGAGGCCGAGGCGACGACGACGCGGCTCTTCCAGCTGCTCGACCTGCGCCCGCGCGTTCCCGTCGAGCTGCTCGTCGGCGTCGTGGTCGCGGTGCTCGACGGGCTCGCGTTCGAGGCGACGCTCAATCCGGAACGCGAATCGCGCGTCTCCTTCGACGTCTTCTGGCTCGCTCTGCTCAGTCTGGCCGAGTGAGTGGGAGACGTAGCGAAACCGTTCCCGCCCCGCCGCGCGGACACTACCTTAGTCCGCGATGACCGCGGAGGACCGGGCTCGCGCACGGCCGCGCGCCGACGATGCTGGTGTCGACGCCCGGCGATCCGCTCCGAAGCGTCGGCTCAGGTGGCGGCTCGCCGCGGCGCTGATCGTCGCGCTGCTCGGGGCGTGGCTGTTCACGATGGCCGAAATCGTCACGACCGGACGCCGTGACGAAGCCCGCCCCGCATCGGCCATCATCGTGCTCGGCGCGGCGCAGTATGTCGGCCGGCCCTCGCCGGTGCTTCGCGCGCGCCTCGACCACGCGATAGAGCTCTGGCACGCGGGGATGGCGCCGCGCGTGATCTTCACCGGAGGCCGCGGCGACGGCGACACCACGAGCGAGGCGGCAGTCAGCCGACGGTACGCACTCCGCCGTGGCATCCCCGACAGCGCGATCGTGCTCGAGCCCCGCGGCCGGACGACGCGCGAATCGCTGAGTGGCGTCGCCGCGATCCTGAAGGGGCAGCCGCGCCACGACGTGATTCTGGTGAGCGATCCTTTTCACATGCTGCGGCTGTCCATACTCGCGAGACGGTTCGGACTCGAGCCGCTGACGTCGCCGACGCGGACGAGCCCGATCTCGCAGAATCGCGACCAGGCATGGCGCTACGTGGTCGGCGAGTCGTTCAAGGTACCGGTCGTCTTTCTACTCGAACGGAGGTCGCAGTGAGAGGGATTCGCCAGCTGACCGTATCCGCCGCGCTTCTCACCGCCGCGGCCGCGCTCGCACCGGCGCCCGGCGATGCGCAGGCCGTGCCGTCGATCCGCGTCGAGCGCTATGTGCTCCCCAACGGACTGGAAGTGCTGCTGCACGAGGACCACTCGACGCCGATCGTCGCCGTCGACACGTGGTACCACGTCGGGTCCTCGAACGAGCAACGGGGGCGCACGGGGTTCGCGCACCTCTTCGAGCACATCATGTTCATGGGCTCACAGCACGTGCCGGTCGGCGCCTTCGACCAATGGCTCGAATCGGCCGGCGCGTACAACAACGGGTCGACGACGCAGGACCGCACGAACTACTACGAGGTGATGCCGTCCAACGCGCTACCGCTCGCCCTCTGGCTCGACGCGGATCGCATGGGCTGGCTGCTGCCGACGATGGACCAGGCGAAGCTTGACCTGCAGCGCGACGTCGTGAAGAACGAGCGGCGCGAGCGCGTGGACAACGTTCCGTATGGTCGCGCGAGCGAGACCATCCTCGGCGCGCTGTTCCCGAAGAGTCATCCCTACTCGTGGCCGGTCATCGGGTCGATGGCGGATCTCTCGGCGGCGTCGCTCGAGGACGTGAAGAGCTTCTTCAGGACCTATTACGCGCCGAACAACGCCACGCTCACGATCGCGGGCGACTTCAACGCCGACAGCGTGAAGGCATGGGTGAACCACTACTTCGCGCAGATTCCCCGTGGCCCCGCCGTGCCTTCGAACAGCAGCGTGCCGGCGATCGCGCTCCAGCACGATACCGTGCTCGTGCTCGAAGACCGCGTCCAGCTGCCGCGGCTCTATTACACGTGGCGTACGCCGAAGGCACTCACGCAGGACGACGCGGCGCTCGACGTGCTCGCGTTCATCCTCGCCGGCGACAAGAGCTCGCGCCTGTACACGAAGCTCGTCTACCAGGCGCAGAGCGCGCAGCAGGTGAACGCGAACCAGGCGAGCGCGCGGCTGGACAGCTGGTTCCAGGTGGTGGTCGCTCCCAAGGAGGGGCACATGCCCGCCGAGATGGCGGCCGCGGTCGATTCCGAGATCGCACGCCTGGCGAAGGAGGGGCCGACCCAGCGCGAGGTACAGCGCGCGCAGAACTCCTATCGCACGACCTTCCTCGACGCGATGGCGAGCGTGCTCGGCAAGGCCGAGCAGCTGAACCGCTACGACTATCTGGTCGGGCAACCGGACTACGCCCGCGAGGACGCCGTGCGTTACGACCGCGTGACTCCAGCCGACGTGCAACGCGTCGCGGCGCAGTATCTCACCGCGCCGAAGGTCGTGCTGACGATCGTTCCGCAGGGGAAGACGGAGATGGCAGTGAAGGGAGGAACCCGCTGATGCGCCGAACCAGCTTCGCCGGCTTCCGCCGGGCCGGATCGTTCGCCGCGCTCGTCGTCGCGGCGTGTGCGCCTTCCTCGACCCCGGCCCCCGCGCCGGCTCCGGTCGTCACCGCTCCCACCCCCGCGCCGGCGCAGCCCGCGCCCGCCCCGCAGACCGACACGGCGCCGCCCGTGCTCGGCCCCGCGCCGAGCGTCACGCTGCCCCCGATCGACCGGCGGACGCTGCCTAACGGCATGACGCTGCTCGTCGTCGAGCAGCACGAGCTTCCGCTCGCCGACTTCGTGCTCGTGATCGGCAGCGGCACGGAGACCGATCCGGCTGCGCGCGGCGGGCTCGCCTCGCTCACCGCGGCGCTCCTCCGCGAGGGGACGACGACGCGCTCCGCGATGCAGATCGCGGATCAGCTGTCCTTCCTCGGCGCCGACCTGAGCTCGGGAAGCGGATGGGACCTCTCGCAGCTGTCGCTGCACACCACGACCGCGCAGATGGACAGCGCCCTGGCGCTCTTCGCGGACGTCGCGCTGCACCCCGCGTTCGCGGCGAGCGAGGTGGAGCGACTGAAGAAGCAGCGCCTCACCGATCTCCTGCAGTCGCGTGACCGTCCCCGCGACATCGCCGACCGCGTGTACGCACAGGCGCTCTACGGCAGCGCGCATCCGTACGGCAGGCCGGCAACGGGGACGGAGCAGTCCACGAAGGCGATTCGTGCGACGGACGTGCGGCGGTTCTTCCAGACGTATTACCGGCCGAACAACGCGACGCTCATCGTCGTCGGCGACGTCACGCCCGCAGATGTCGAACGACGGGCACGTGCGCTGTTCGGAAGCTGGCGGCGCGGCGACGTTCCGGCGACGACGTATCCGCGTGCCACGAGTGGGGCGACGAAGCCGACGATCTTCCTCGTGGACAAGCCCGGGGCTCCGCAGTCGTCGATCCGCATCGGGGAGATCGGCGTCGCACGGTCGACTCCGGACTACTTCGCCCTGATGGTGATGAACACGATCCTCGGAGGCTCGTTCACGAGCCGGTTGAACCAGAACCTTCGCGAGAAGCGGGGCTATACCTACGGCGCCGGGTCCGGATTCGCGATGCGCCGCCAGCCGGGACCATTCGTCGCCCGCGCAGAAGTGACCGGAACGAAGACCGACTCGTCGCTCATCGAGTTCATGAACGAGCTGCGAAGCATCCGCGACACCGTCTCGAGCACCGAGCTCGCGCGGGCGAAGCGGTATCTCGAGTTGCAGCTGCCCGGCGACTTCGAGACGACGGGAAGCATCGCGGCGCAGCTCGTCCCCGTGGTGGTATACGGCCTCCCCCTCGATTTCTACTCGAGCTACGTGCAGCGGATCGAGAACGTGACCCAGGCAGACGTGCAGCGCGTGGCCCGCGAGTACGTCGATCCCTCGAAGATGGCGATCGTCGTCGTCGGCGATCGCGCGTCGATCGAGGCGGGGATCAGAGCGCTCGGCATGGGTGAGGTGACGCTCCGCGACGTCAACGGCGCCATCGTCGCCAACTCGCCGCGACCCTGATGAGGGCGACGGCGCGCGCGCTGGTCCTGACCGTCATCCTGCTCGCCGCGGGATGCCGCGAGGGCGCCGAGCAGAGCTCCGCGGAAGCGGCGCGCGCCGACTCGTCAGCGGCGGGATATGAGGTCGGTCCCGCGCCCTCGGCGACGGCGTCCATCGCGGACTCGACGGGCCGTATCGCCGCCGCGGGCCCGCCACGGGCGGCGCACGCGGACAGCGCGCGTGCCATCGCTCGGCGCGACAGCGCGAGGAGCGACAGCGCGCGCCGCGACAGCGTCACGCGCGCACTCGCCGTTCGTGAGAAGGCGAGGCACGACTCGGTCGCGCGTGACAGCAGCCGGCGGGTCGCGGAGCGAGACAGCCTCGCTCGTTCGAACAGGCGAACACAGGTGACGACGACAGTCCCGCCGACGGCGGGACCGGTGCGCGTCAACGAGTTCCTGACGTACGACGCCAAGACTCGCACCGCCTCGCTGCAGCTCGTCGCGGGCTACAACGGTCTGAACGGGTCGCTCAACTTCAACGGAGCGATGCGCGGGTCGCGCACCTTCGTGATTCCCCTCGGTTGGCACGTCCACGTCACGGTCTCGAATCACGACTCCGATCTCCAGCATTCGGCGATCGTCGTACGTGAAGTGCTGCCGCCTCCGCTCGAGCTGACCACACCCGAATTCCCGGGCGCCGCGCTCCCCCGTCTCGACGAGGGGCTGCAGGAGGGCGAGACTGGAACGCTCGACTTCGTCGCCGATCGTCCCGGGCGCTACATGGTCGCCTGCGGTGTTCCCGGCCACGCCCAGAGCGGTCTCTGGCTGCGGGTCGTCATCGCGCGCGGGCTCGCCGTTCCGGCGTACCGTTAGGCGTCAGGCGTACGGGTCACGCGCGATGTCGGCCATCGTGCGCGACATCAGACGCGCGGCGTCCGCGGCCGAGAGTCCGCCCGTCCTGACGAGCGATCGCCAGGTGTCGAGGTGGAGGGAGTGTGCGATGAGGGCGATCAGCCAGGCACGCGCCCGGCCGTGCACGGACCACGCGTCACCGAGGCGATTTCGCAGCTCGGCGAGCCATGCATCGAAGGGCGCGAGCAGATCCGCCAGCGCCGGCATGCGCTCGCGGTCCGCGCTGCAGCGGACGAGGAAAGCAGCGGCGCCCTCGTAGTACGCGTAAACACCCTCGAGCGCCGTGCGAGCGCGCTGCCGCGGGTCGGCCGTGCTCGTGAGACGCTCGATCGACGGAAACGGATGCGCGGCCGCCCACCGTGTCCAGACGGCATCGAGCAACGAGCGCTCGTCCTCGAAGTGCCGGTAGAGCGTCAGCCGCTGGACGCCGGCGCGCTCGGCGATGGCGAGAAGGGTCGTGTCGGTGGGCCCGTGCGTCTCGTAGAGCCGAAGGGCTGCATCGAGGATGCGGTGCCGCGTCTCCATCTGCGACGCCGCGCGCCGGCGCATGGTGTACGGACGGGTCATTGTGTGAACAGGTCTGTGCGCTCAATCCCCGTCCAGTGGCGGACCCGATGCGTGACCGGCTGCCGTGTCCACTCAGGCGATGCCGGATGCGGACCGTCCCCGACGACCGCCGCCGCTCGGCCACCGCTCCCGCTGGCGACTGCGGTCGTGCAACTTACGACGATGCGCATCCCGGTCGACACGTTTCGCCTCGAGAACGGCTTGTTCGTCACGCTCTCCGAGGACTACTCCGCCCCCATCGTCGCGGTCAATCTCTGGTATCACGTCGGCTCGGCGAACGAACGAGAGGGACGCACCGGATTCGCGCATCTGTTCGAGCACATGCTCTTCCAGGGATCCGAGCATGTGGGGACGAACGAGCACTTCGAGACCATCCAGCGCGCCGGCGGCACGTTGAACGGCTCGACGTGGTTGGAGCGGACGAACTATTTCGAGACGGTTCCCTCGAACCATCTCGAGTCGATCCTCTGGCTGGAGGCGGATCGCATGGGATATCTCCTCCCGGGCATGACGCAGCAGAAGCTGGATCTGCAGCGTGACGTCGTGAAGAACGAACGCCGCTGGTCGGTGGACAATCAGCCGTACGGCACCTGGCTCGAGCGCCTCGACGCACTCTGCTTCCCGCCAACGCATCCCTTCCATCATTCGCTGATCGGTTCGATGGAAGACCTGAGCGCGGCGAGCCTCGAGGACGTCGCCAACTTTTTCCGCACCTTCTACACACCCGACAACGCGGTCCTCTCGATCGCCGGCGATTTCGATCCGGCGTTCGCCCGCGCGGCGGTGGAACGCTGCTTCGGCCACATTCCTCGCGGGCCGGGCAAGCCCTCCCTTCCCGACATGTCGCTCCCGCCGACCTTCGGTGAGCGCAGGCGCGAGGTCGTCCCCGACGAAGTCGCGCTCCCGAGGCTCTTCCTCGCCTTCCGGTCCCCGACGTTCGGCAGCGAGGAGTACTACGCGGCGAGCGTCTGCGGCGCGGTGCTCGGCATGCGCCGCGGGAGCCGGCTCTATCGCGCGCTCGTGCGCGAGCAACAGCTGGCGCAGGAGATCGGCGCCTTCACCTTCGACCTCGCGAAGGGCAGCGACCTGCTCGTCATCGACGCCGTGGCGCGTCCGGGGGTGAGCGGCGCGGACCTCGAGCAGGCGGTAGTGCGTGAAGTCGATCGTCTGCGCGACGAGGGTGTAGCGGCGGAGGAAGTCGAGCGCGCGGTCGCGCTCATCGAGACCGATATCGTCAACGGGTTGCAGTCCGCCGGCGAGCGTGCGGACCAGTTGTCGAAGTTCGCCACGTTCTTCGGCGACCCCGCGCTCGTCAACGAGCAGGTCGATCGCTACAAGACCGTGACCGTCGAGGCAGTCGACGCGTTCGCGCGGGCACGCCTGGGCGAGGAGAATCGGGCGAGCCTGCTGTACGTGCCGCGCGCCGCGGCGCCGGTCGACGAGCACGTGCTGGCGGAGGCGACGGCATGAGCGTGACGGCGGTTCCCCCGCGTCCCGTCCCCGGGGACCCGCGTCCATACGCGTTCCCGCGGTTCGAGCGACGCACGCTCTCGAACGGCATCACGCTCGTCGTCGCCCCGGTGCATCGGCTGCCGATCGTCAGCGTGATCGCTGTACTCGACGCCGGTGCCGTCTGCGATCCCATGGGGCGCGAGGGACTGGCCGCGCTCGTCGCGGCGATGCTCCCCGAGGGAACGGCGACGATGGACGGCGAGACGCTCGCGCTCCGCTTCGAGCGACTCGGCGCCTCCTTCGGCGCGAGCGCCGATTGGGATGTCGGCGTCGCCTCGATGACGATGACGCGCTCTCACCTCTCCGACGCACTCGCCCTCTTCGCCCAGACGCTCACGGCGCCGAGCTTCCCGGCGCGCGAGCTGGAGCGGTTGAAGGCGGAGCGGCTGGCGGAGCTGCTCCAGCTGCGCACCGAGCCGCGCGGCCTCGCCGACGAGATGACGGCGCATTTCGTCTACGCACCCGAGTCCCGGTATGCGCGTCCGATGGCCGGCGGCGCGGCCGCGGTCGAGGCCATCGTCTCGCGAGACGTCGGTGAGCTGTACACGGCGCGGTATCGGGCGGGAGGCACGACGATCGTGATGGCCGGCGACGTGACCGCGGACGACGCCGCAACGCTCCTCGAGGAAGCCTTCGGTCTCTGGGGCGGCAGCTCGCCCGCATCGATCGCGGTCGTGGATGCACCGAGCCCCGGCTCGCGCGCGGTGCACGTCGTCTCGAAGCCGGACGCGCCGCAATCGGAGATTCGAGTCGCGCACGTCGGCATACCCCGCGTGCATCCCGACTACTTCCGCGTCGTCGTGATGAACGCCGTGCTCGGCGGGCTCTTCTC
>JABFXM010000287.1 GCA_013361745.1 Gemmatimonadaceae bacterium
CGCTCGAGATCGCGGGCCGCTCGTCCGCGCGCGGCGAGCATCGCGACCGCGCGGTCGTAGACGCGCAGCGCGTCTTCCTCGGCCGCGACTTCCTGCTCGCGGCCGAGCGTCGACCCGCCGACGACGAGACGCAGGCGTTCGATCGCCTCGAGGCCGAGCGTCCGCCCGGATTTGCCGTCGACCATCACCGTGAACCGGCCCGGCGCGCGCGGCGACGCCACGATGCCGGTGATGGTGCCGCCGGGCGGGAGCGGACGGTCCGCGTTGTCTGCTCGTCGCTTCATGATTCGCTCACCGGAGAAAATACGATCGCCGGAGAACAGCGCTGCGGGATCGGGGATTTCCGGGCCCCTTCCCTTCGCGCTGCTCCCCGGCGATCACCGACGCCCCTCTGCCAGTGAGTGACGCCGATTCGGAGAACTCAGGTTACCCTCAGTCCTCCTGACCTTCGCTGTCGCCAGCGCCCGCCTTCGGGCCGACGCCGAGCACGACCTTCACCTTCTCCTCGATCTCGGCCATCATCGCCGGGTTGTCCTTGAGGTACATCTTCGCGTTCTCGCGACCCTGGCCGATCTTCTGGCCATTGTAGCTGTACCAGGCGCCCGACTTCTCGATGATCCCCGACTCCGCGCCGATGTCGACGAGGAGCGAGGTGTGGCTGATCCCTTCCGCGTACATGATGTCGAACTCCGCCTGCTTGAACGGCGGGGCGACCTTGTTCTTCACGACCTTCACGCGGACGTGCGAGCCGATCACGTCCTCCTTCTCCTTCACCGGGCCGATGCGGCGGATGTCGAGCCGCAGCGACGCGTAGAACTTGAGCGCCTTGCCGCCGGTCGTCGTCTCGGGGTTGCCGAACATGACGCCGATCTTCTCGCGGAGCTGATTGATGAAGACCACCGACGTCTTCGAGCGGGCGATCGCGCCGGTCAGCTTGCGGAGCGCCTGACTCATGAGGCGCGCCTGGAGACCGACGTGCGAGTCACCCATGTCGCCCTCGATCTCGGCCTTCGGGACGAGCGCCGCGACCGAGTCGACGACGACGATGTCCACCGCGCCCGAGCGGACCAGGATCTCGCAGATCTCGAGCGCCTGCTCGCCGGTATCCGGCAGCGAGATGAGGAGGTTGTCCACGTCCACGCCGCGCTTGCGCGCGTACTCCGTGTCGAGCGCGTGCTCGGCGTCGATGAACGCGGCGACCCCGCCCGCCTTCTGGGCGTTCGCGACGACATGGAGGCAGAGCGTCGTCTTGCCGCTCGACTCGGGGCCGTAGATCTCGGTGATGCGGCCGCGGGGGATGCCGCCGACGCCGATCGCGGCGTCGAGGTTGATCGCTCCGGTGGGGATGAAGTCGACGCGGACCTTCTCGGCGTCCTTCCCCATCTTCATGATCGAGCCCTTGCCGCAGCTCTTCTCGATCTGCGCGATCGCCAGGTTCAGCGCTTTCTTCTTGTCTTCCGATACGCTCGCCGTTGCCATTTTCTCTGAAGTCCTCTCGTTTTCTCGTCCAAACCGTGGCTATCGCAGGCTGAAATCTACCGGCCGCCGAGGTGCGTCCGATACCCGAACAAAATACGAAGAAAGGGGCTGGAATTCAAGCGGAATCTCGTTCCGGAATCAGGCCCGGGGCGCGACCGAGAAAGCGTCCTCGACGTGCCGGATCCTGACCCGCTCACCATTCACGATCACCCCGATCACGTCGAATCGGTACACCTCTCCCGGCCTCCCGTGGCGGTCGATCCAGACGCGCGCGGAGCGTGAGAGCTCGATGCGCTTGCGCCAGTGAACCGCCTCGATCGGCCCGCCGAAGCGGTCGTCGCGCCTCGCCTTCACTTCGACGAAGGCGATCGTCCCGTCCCGCTCGACGACGAGGTCGATGTCCCGATGCCCGTTCCGGAACCGCCGGTTGAGGGTCCGCCAGCCGAGCCGGCGAAGCCACCGTTCCGCGATCCGTTCTCCGATTTCGCCAAAGGCCTGCGTGGCCGCTGACATGGGGGCAACGTACGGAGGGTTGCCGCGTCCTCCGTGACCGGCGCACCGCCGGTGACATCGAATCAGCGCCCGTGCGCCGGGGCTTCGGGGATTCGGCTCCGGAGGTCGCGGTGATTGCGCTCGATCCGCCTGAAATCCCAGTATCCGGGCGTCGTGTACGAACGCCCGGGCCCCTGCGCACGCGCGTGGCGCGCGAACTGGTCGAAGTCCTCGACCACTCGCACCAGCGCGGCGCGGCTCGCCTCCCACAGCCGCGCGTAGCTCTCGCGCACCGTCTCCTCGAGCGTCGCACCGAAGGCGATGTCGACTTCCTCCTGGTGGAGGATCCTGCCGGTGTCGATGTGGCGATCGATCTCGTGGATCGTGAAGCCCGTTCGCGCGGAGCCCGCATGCAGCTGCCAGAGCACGCTCTGCGCGCCCTGGAACTGCGGCAGCATCTCGTGGTGCACGTTGATCGTGCCGCGGCGCGGCGCGGAGAACACGCGCTGCGGGATGTAGCCGTTGCCTAACGACAGCCCGACGTCGGCGCCGAGCGAGCGACAGATCTCGCCCGTGCGAGCGTCAAAGAGCGATGGGGTCGTCTCAAGGCGGACTCCAAGACGCCGGGCCAGCTCGTCGATCGGCTCGAGATGTAGCCGCTCGCTGAGATCGTACCATCGGCGCATGCGGACGCCGTTGACCGCTCCGAAGAGTCCGATGTCGACCGTCTTCTTCAGCTTCCGCCAGCGCTTCTTCCAGGAGCCGCGGACGATGCCTTCGTTGTAGACGACCGCGGCGACTTCGATCCGGGGCGAGGCGACGAGCGCCGGCAGGCAGTACGACCCGAATCCGACACGCTGCGACGTCAAGACGAGAACCCGCGTCGGAGCGGTCACGCGACTCGCGGATATTCCGCCGGCCAGTCGTTCGTCGCCGCGGAGGCCGTGACGGCGTTGCGCATCAACAGGTATCGCACGTGGCTCAGTGGCCAGTCCGCGACGACGTGGTCGCGCCGGATGCAGAGGTTGGCGAGGTTGCCGTCGGCGGGGGCGACGTGCGCGCCGCGCACCGCCGAGGCGCAGGTCTGGTAGCCGGCGGCGAACACCGCGTCGCGCGCGACGGGGGTCATGTGCTCCCAGCGACCGCGCGGCCAGGCGAAATGGCGAACAGCGCCGAGCCGGGCGACGAGCGCTTCGTATGACCCCTGAATCTCCGCGCGAGCATCCGACGGCTCGGTCGCGCCGAGGTTGGGATGGGTCATCGTGTGACCCCCGATCTCGTGACCTCGCTCCAGGAGCGCCTCGAGCTGATCCCAGTCGAGGAACGGGGTCGTGACGGGGAACTCGAGACGCTCGGCGCAGAAGGCGGCCAGTCGCTCGGGAGCGCGCTCGCCGACTATTCCCGGACAGACGAAGAAGCAGCCGCGCGCGCCGAACTCCTCGAGGATCCGCGACGCGCGCTCGTTGTCGGCGAACCCGTCGTCGAAGCTGACGCTGACGTACGGCCGCTCGATG
>JABFXM010000225.1 GCA_013361745.1 Gemmatimonadaceae bacterium
CGGCGAGCCCGCGGTCGCGGAGCACGGAGTAGCCGAGGATCGCGTTGAGCGGAGTCCGGAGCTCGTGCGACATCACGGCGAGGAACTCCGACTTCGCCTGGCTCGCGGCTTCCGCCTCGATGCGTGCCTGCTGCTCGCGCGCGAGCTCCTTCGCGCGCGCGTCCGCCTCGCGTCGGTCGGTGACGTCGCGGAGAGAGACGAGCACCGCGGGCTCGCCCTCCCAGTCGAGGCGGACGAGTCGCAGCTCGGCGACGACGGTCGTCCCGCTGCGGCGCACGACCTCGATCTCGGTATGCTCGCCGGGCGCGAGCGCGTAGCCAAAGTCCTGTCCGACGAGCTCGCGCGCCTCGCGACCGAAGAGCAGCTCGGCGGCGGGGTTCGCGAAGCGGATCTTGCCGTCGTCGCCGACGATGACGATGCCGTCGGCGAGACGCTCGACGATCTGGCGCAGCATCATCGACTGAGAGCTCGTGCGACGGTCGCGCTGGCGTCGCTCCACGCGCGCCTCTCCCGAAGTCGTCCCCACCGGCTCCTCGCGCGTCGCCATCGGTTCTGCCTACTCGCCCTCGAAGGTCGTGTGCCCGGAGAGGACGCCGCTGATCGCGCTCAGTCGATCGCCAATGTGCATCCCCTTCCCGTCGATGGTGTACTCCCGGATCGCGTCGTCGTGGTGCGAGCCGCGCATCTTCAGCACGACGAGCGCCCGGCGCATCGTGCCGAAGGACTCGACGTAGCGGAGGAGGATGATCGAGTCGGTGAGCGTCGAGATGTGCTTCTCGGTCACCGAGGTTCCACCGAGGAGGGAGGGCGAGGTCGAGGTGAAGAGTCCCGCGGTCTCCTTCTTCTTGAGCGTGGACGTCAGGCTGATGACGAACTCGCGGAATCCGCGCAGCGAGGAGACGCGCTCGAGCGCCGAGAGCGAGTCCACCGCGACGCGGTTCGGCCGGAACTCCTCGATCAGCTCCGTCATCTCGACCAGGTGGTCCTCCATCGCCATCGCGTGCGGATAGCGGTTGACGACCATGAGCCGCTCCTTCTTCTCCATCGCCTCGAAGTCCATCCCCCACGCGGCGGCGTTGCGGAAGAGCTGATCCTTGCTCTCCTCGAAGGCGAAGAGCAGCGAGCGCTCCTTCGCGTTGTAGCCGCCGCTCATGAACTGCGTGACGAGGAGCGTCTTGCCGGTGCCGCTCGCTCCCGAGGCGAGGATCACCGAGTCGCGGAAGAAGCCGCCCCCGCACATCCGGTCGAGCTCCTTCACGCCCGAGGTGATGCGCACCGTCGAGGAGCTCTGCGTCAGCTCGATCTGCGAGAGCGGGATGACGACGATCCCGTCGCGGGAGGTGATGGTGAAGGGGAACTCGCCGCGCTGGTGCGTGGTGCCGCGCATCTTGAGGATCTCGACGGTGCGGCGCCGCCGCTCCTCCTCGAGGCTGTTGCGGAGGATGACGACGTTGTCGGCGACGAACTCCTCGATGCCGAAGCGCGTGACGTCGCCGTATTCCTCGGTGCGCTCGCCGGTGAAGAGCACCGTCACCCCCATGCGCTTCAGCGTCGAGGTGATGCGAAAGAGCTCGGCGCGCAGCATCGCGTGGTCCCTGAACTGGACGAAGAGCGCGTTGAGGGAGTCGAGCGAGACCCGCGTCGCGCCGATCTTCTTCACCGCGTGCTCGATGCGCGCGAGCAGCCCACCGAGGTCGTAGTCGCCGACGACGGCGATGGGGCCCTCGGCGTCGGGGGCGGCGTCGACGAACGCCCACTTTCCCTCCTTCTCCCAGCGGGCGATGTCCCAGCCGAAGCTGAGCATGTTCTTGCGGACGTCGGCGACGCTGTCCTCGAAGGTGACGAAGACGCCGCTCTCGCCGGCCTGGGTGATCCCGGCCGCGATATAGTGGACCGCGAAGACGGTCTTCGCGCTTCCGGCGGTGCCGGCGATGAGGGTCGCGCGGGCACGCGGGAGCCCGCCCTCCGAGATGGAGTCGAAGCCGGGGATCCCGGTCCTGATCTTCGCGACGGTCTCGGGTCGGACGTTCTGCGAGGCCGGGGGGTTCATCGATTGGGACTGGAGGGGAGCGGGGAGAAGCCGAGCGCGGCGAGGACCCGCTGCGCGTCGGAGAGATCGCCGGTGACGCGCCGCCGCGGCGTCGGCGACTCGCGGATCAGCGTCGGCGTCGTGAGGATGCGCTCGGTGTCCGCCACCTCCGGAGCCTGGAGGACGTCCACCGTCTCGCAGCGCGCGCGGCCTCCGAGGAGCTCGGCGCAGATGCGTTCGAGGTTCGCCATTGCCTGCCGCGAGCGAGGAGTATCGCCCGCGACATACAGTGTCAGGTGGAGAGCATCCATGGACCGGAGAGCACATGAAGAACGGTCCCGCCCGGCGAGAGCCGGTGCGCGACCGAACACTCGCTACCACTCGGGCAAGGGGCGTTCCACGCGCCTCACGTTCCGAGCGCGCCGTCAGGCGGT
Source organism: Gemmatimonadaceae bacterium (assembly GCA_013361745.1). Taxonomy (GTDB): domain Bacteria; phylum Gemmatimonadota; class Gemmatimonadetes; order Gemmatimonadales; family Gemmatimonadaceae; genus JABFXC01. The sequence goes on from JABFXM010000225.1 coordinate 2,464, forward strand.
GCACGCCAAATGCATTAGCTCCCCATCACCAACCCGACATTCGAGACCAGATGCCGAAACGCCAGCTCGGCCGCCTCCTCATCATCGGCGGCCATGAAGACAAGGAAGACGAGAAGCTGATCCTGCGCGCCGTCGCCGACGACGTCGGCGAGAGCGGGAAGCTCGTCGTCGCGACGATCGCGAGCCAGCAACCGCAGGGGCTCTGGCACGACTACGAGCGCGTCTTCCGCGGACTCGGCGTGCGCCACGTCCACAAGCTGGAGATCGAGAAACGCGAGGAGGCGAAGTCGGAGCAGAAGCTGCGCGTCCTCGACGACGCCGACGCGGTGTTCTTCACCGGCGGCGACCAGCTGAAGATCACGAGCCAGATCGGCGACACGCCGATCTTCGACCGGCTGCACGAGATCCATCGTTCGGGGGGACTGATCGCCGGCACGTCGGCGGGCGCGTCAGTGGTCTGCGAGACGATGATGGTCGGCGGCGACGGGAACGGCTCCAACCGGATCGGCGTCGGGCTGCGGATGGCACCGGGGTTCGGGTTCTTCAAGGGCGCGATCGTCGACCAGCACTTCGCCGAGCGCGGCCGCTTCGGCCGGCTGATCGGCGCCGTCGCGCAGAACCCGCGGATCGTCGGGATCGGGATCGACGAGGACACGGCGATCCTCGTGAAGGGGCAGCGCTTCTTCACCGTCATCGGCGACGGCGCCGTCTACGTCATTGACGGCTCGACGGTGAGCTACAGCAACATCGCCGAGGAGCGCGTGGAGAAGACGCTCTCGATCTACGATTTGAAGATCCACGTGCTGACACAGGGCGACACCTTCGACCTCAGCTCGCGGCGGCCGCACGAGCATTCGGGGAAGGAGATCGACGAGGAGCTGCTGCCCGCCGAAGCGGCGGATGACTGAGGCCCGCGTATCGCCCGCATCGCTCGCTGGATGCACGCGAAGGCGAACGAGCGGATGGCGTGACAACGATACTGCGATGCACGATGCACGATGCACGACCT
>JABFXM010000442.1 GCA_013361745.1 Gemmatimonadaceae bacterium
GGCTCCGGAGCGGAGTAGAAGGTCCCGACCATGGGAGACTTCACTTCGAGCAGCGGGGTCACGGATGCCGCCGATTTCGGCGGCTCGGCCTCGCCTACGGCGGGGATACCCTCCACGGGAGTGAGCCGGGCCGCGGGCGCGGGCGCCGGCAAAAGCGCGGGAATCGGCGCGGCCACCTGGACCGCCCCGCGCTGCGTCGGGCTCTTCGAGATGCGGATCTTCATCCCCTTGTCCGACGAGATCTCGATGGAGTCCACCGTGGACTCGTCCAGGATGTCGATGAGCTTCTTGACGTAGCGGAGGTCGATCATGGCTTGTCGGAGTCGCCCGATGTCATGCGAGCTCGGTCAGCTCGCGCGGAAAGCGGGTGAGCAGTTGCGGGCCGCGAGTCGAAAGGTGCACGTCGTCCTCGACGCGCACGCCGCCCCAGCCCGGACGATAGATGCCCGGCTCGATGGTCACCACCGAGTCGAGCGACAGCACTCCCTCTGCGGTACGCGCCAGCCGCGGCGCCTCGTGCACCTCGAGTCCGATCCCGTGCCCGAGGCTGTGGCCGAACAGCGGGCCGTGACCGCAGCCCTCAATGTAGTCACGAGCGAGCGCGTCGGCATCCCGCCCCTTCATTCCTGCATGTACGGCCGACGCCGCCAGTCGGTTCGCCTCGCGAACGATCTCGTAGAAGTCGCGCTGCTCCGCGGACGCGCGGCCGATGACGAACGTGCGCGTGATGTCCGAACAGTAGCCATCGACTTCGGCGCCGAAATCGAGCAGGAGAAAGTCGCCGCGGCGCAGCTCGCGACGTGACGACCGCGCGTGCGGCAGCGCCGAGCGCTCGCCGCTGGCGACGATCGTCGGAAAGGGGAAGCCCTCGCTCCCTGCCTCACGCAGGCAGCGCTCCAGCACTCCGGCGACCGCGAGCTCCGACATCCCCTCGTGCAGCTGCGGAAGCGTCGCCGCGAGCGCGTCGCAGGCGACGTCCGCCGCGCGCTGGATGAGCGCGAGCTCCCCCGCGTCCTTTCTCTCGCGCAGCGTCTCGACGAGATCGACCGTCGGGCGCCCCTGCCACCGTGAGCCAGCCTCGAGGAGCCGCTGGAAGTCGCGATGCTCGATGTGCGTGGACTCGAAGCCGAGGACATCGAGCCCGGTCAGCGTCGGGAGGAGCGCCCAGAGTCGCGCCCAGAGGCTCTGCGCCTCGATCTGTACCTGCGCGATCGCGCCGACTTCCTGCGCCGCCTGCGTCTCGTAGCGGAAGTCGGTCAGAAAGATCGCGTCGCGCTGCGAGACGAAGAGGAGCGCGCTCGTCCCGGAGAACCCCGTCAGGTAGCGGATGTTCGCGAGGCCGGTGAGGAGGACGCCGTCGAGGTGCGCCTTCTCCACTGCGTTGCGGAGCGCTTCCAGCCGCGCCGGACGCGCATCGCGTCCGGTGTCCGCGGCGATCGACTCAGCCACGGCGCTGCAGCGACGCGACCAGCCCGCGGAGGGCGAGCTCGTAGCCGTACGTCCCGAAGCCGCAGAGGACCGCTCTCGCGCCGGGGGCGAGCATCGAATGGCGACGCTCGGGCTCGCGCGCGTACACGTTCGTCACGTGCACCTCGACGAACGGGACCTCGACCGCGGCGAAGGCGTCGCGCAGCGCGAGGCTCGAGTGCGAGTACGCGCCGGCGTTGATGATCGCACCGTCGGTGGTGCCGCGCAGCGCGTGTACACGATCGATCAGCGCGCCCTCGCCATTCTCCTGCGCGAAGCTGACCTCCGCGCCCAGCTCGCCCGCGACCGCGCGCAGCCGCGCCTCGACGTCGGCGAGGGTTTCACGTCCGTAGATCGCCGGCTCGCGCGTGCCGAGGAGGTTGAGATTCGGACCGTTGAGAACCGCGATCCTCACTTCTTCTTCAGCCCCGACAGCCAATCGTTGAACTGTGCGACGTCGTCGTCGGGCGCGAGCTCGGAGCCGCCCACGGTGTTCGCGGAGGGATCCGTCGTGCGACCGACGGGCTTCGAGGGAGCGCCGCTCTCCGAGAAGAACTGATCGAAGGAGAAGCCGCCGCTCGCCCGCGCGCTGCGCCGGTCGGCCTCGCGGAAGACGTGGTCGAGGGAGAGCTCGTCCTTCGCGCGCTCGGCGGGCTTCCCGTCGAGGGAGGTTCCGGGCACCGACGGGAAGGCGCCGGAGAGGACGCTGGCCGCGCGCTCGTCCTCGCTCGATCCCCCACTTCCGCCGAAGAGCGTGTCGATCGTACCCGACGCGGGCTCGTCGGACTGCGGCGGCGCGACCGGTTGAGAGACGCGCGGCGGGACGCTCACCGGCTCGGGAGCCGCATGCTCCGCGTACGACGCGGCGAGGCTCGACGCCGCGGGCTGCGGCGCGTCGGCATCCGGCAGGGGAGCGCCCGTGCTCTCGACGTCGTGCCCGTTGACGCCCGGCGGAAGCGCGACACCCTCGGGAATGATGAACGCGTCGTCCGCGGCGTGATTGTCGGTCGGCGTCGTGTCGGGCTCGCCCGTGGCCGAATCGGGATTCCACTCGAGGAGCGCGTCGTCGGCGGTCGCCGCGCCGGTATGCGCCGGCTCGTACGCGGTCTCGTCTCGCGTCGTGCTCCCGCTTTCCGCGGCGGGCTCGCCTTCCGCCGCACTCTCGCCTTCGGGCGTGTCGTTCTGCAGATCGATGAAGCGCTGCAGCACGCGTCGGCGCATCAACGCCGAGAAGAACGAGCGGATCGTCTCGGGCTCTCTCGCGGTGCGCCGCGCCTCCGCGTGCTCGATCACCTCGTCCGAGACAGCGGCGACGGCGACGCTCGAGCGCGCGCCTTTCTCGAGCGACGCGATGCGCTCGCGGAGTCCCGAATCCGTCGGGTTCTTCGCGAGCAGCTGGCGGTAGACGGCGAGGGCCTCCTGCGTGAACCCCTGCTGCAGATACAGCTCGGCCATCGTCTCGGTGACGAACGCCGCGGGGGTCTCCTCCGCGGCCGGGGTGTCGCCGGTGAACGGCACGCCGAACGCGGAGGTCGGCTGCGCCGGCTCGGGCTCGTGCACGTCGCCGGCGCGCGACGGCGGCACGAACTCCATCGTCTCGAAGCCGAACTCGTTGGACGAGCCGAACGACTGTCCGCCATCGGCGCGCGCACTCCCGCCGCGAGAAGGGGTCGCGGGCACTTCTGGCGCGTTTCCGCTCAGCTCGAGGCCCTGGGTCGCCGCGTGCGGCTGGAGATCGATCTCCTCGCTGCGCTCCACTCCGTCCGGCGCTCGGGAAGCGGCGTCGGGGCTCGGCGGGGCGAAGTCCCCTTCCCCCTCACGCTCGAACTCCGGCTCCGCGCGCGGCGCGGCGGGTGCGGCGTGGGCGCTCGCTCCCATCGGAGGCGTGGTCGTCGTCGCCGAGAGAGTGTCGTGGAGCTCGAGCGTTGGAGCGATCGGGTGTTGTGCTGCCGCGGCAGCCGCCTGGTTCGCCTCGGGGTTCACCTCACCCCAGCTTCCCA